>JBGSRG010000456.1:0-6414 GCA_041737685.1 Phycisphaerales bacterium
TGATGGGCCCCAAACTCGTCGCCGGCAGGCTGCGTCCGCACCGCTACCAATCCGCACTGCTGCTCACCAACTCCTTCTCGACGGCGCTCATCACGCGTCTGGCGTTCATCCCCGATCGCGTCGGCTACGACCGAGACGGCCGCGGCATGTTGCTCACTCGTGGTATCAAACCGCTGATGCTACCGCGGACTGAGCCGCTGCGCGGCCGTGACTTTGCCCCCATCAGCGCTGTCGATTACTACCTGCGTGCCGTGCGTGCGTTTCTCGCTGGCGGCGAGCAGTTGACCCACGATGCCGGGCCGCTCGCCAATGAGCTGCCCCCCAAACTGGAACTGGGTCTGACCAGCGAGCAGGCGCAAAGCTCGACCGAACTGCTCGCCGTGGCGGGTGTGCAAGCGGGTGATCGCTACGCTATTCTCAACCCCGGCGCAAACGACCAGGCCAAGCGATGGCCCGCAGATCGATTCGTGACGATTGGGAACCATCTGGCCGAGCGCCATGGCCTTCGCATTCTTGTGAATGGTTCGCCCGCAGAGAGCCAACTGGTCGACGCGATCGCCGATCAGATCGGCACGGGATCAAATCGCGGCGTGGCCCTCACACGCCACGGAGTAACCATCGGCAGCCTCAAGGGCACAGTTCGCTCCGCCGCGATCATGATCACAAATGACACCGGTCCACGCCACATCGCGGCAGCTTTCGACGTTCCCACCGTCACGCTGTTCGGCCCCACCGACCCACGCTGGACCACCCTGCCCAACAACGCTGAGCAGGTGCGGAACCTCGTGGCCGACCCAACCCTGCCGCCCGAACAAACCGCCGACGACCACCCAGAACGCTGCCGGATCGACCGAATCGGGCTGGATCGCGTTCTAGAGGCAGCAGATTCGCTGATTTGACGCTCGCATTGACCGATCTAGACTTGCCCTCACAATCGAAGACCCAGCGGCTGCCCACGGGCCGATGATTGCCAGCCACACGAACGGGGGCGTAGCTCAGTTTTGGTAGAGCGCTTCCATGGCATGGAAGAGGTCGTGAGTTCGAGTCTCATCGCCTCCACTTCCCGTTCACAAGCCCCGGACCCGCGTCTGGGGCTTGTGGTTTTTAGAGCGATCAGTCTTTCACACTGCCCAACCCGTTCGAACGACGAACTTAGACACCCCCGACTTCCGGCATCTAGAAGACGAGCGTCGCCACAATCGCCCCGGCGACGGAGCCAACGACGTAAATCCAGCAGTGCTGCCACGCCCCCGCACCGGTTATCGCTCGCAGTAGGTTCGGCCCGAGCCCGACCACCGGGTTGAACGCCCCGCCCGAGATGCCGCTCACCGCCACCGCGCCAGCGAGCACCGTGAAGCCGACGCGCCAAGCGCTCCGACGATCTGAACGGCCATGTATTGATCGAGACGCACATCCCGATCGTCCGCGCGAGGAAAGGCGTTCCGATGAACTCAGTTGCACACTTCGCCACGTTTCGTCCTCCACTTCGAGCAACCCCACAACACCGGACGGTTGGTGTTGCCAACGCGAGCGCAGAGTAATGCGAGGCGAGGTGTGCCGTGTGGCTGGGGGGCACGCTCCCATGTCCCGGACTGTGAACAATACCTAGTCATTCAGTGTGCCACTCCCCAACTGCCCAAGAAACACAAGGGTTAGTGGCGGGTTTGTGCTATGGTGTAACACCTCCCACTGAACTGCATCGGAATACCAAGGGGCGATCTCGCCCAACGCCTCACGACCGAGCTGCGTTCGGGCAACTCTGAAGACCCAGCATCACATGACTACCGCGTCGATCATTCTCCTGCTGATAGGCACCTATCTCCTGATAGGCCTGATGGTCGGTGTCGCGTTTGCTCTGGTCGGTGTGGTTCGGGTTGATCCCGCCGCGAGCCAGCGAGGTCGGGCTTGGCGCCGATTTCGAGCACTCCTGATCCCCGGTGCGACAGCGCTGTGGCCGCTGGTGGCCTCTCGCTGGATCACGGCGACCAAAGCCCCGAACGGGGTGGGCACACCTCCCCCACCCACACGTTCCATGCGCCCAGAACGCCGGATTCACCTCGTGGCCTGGTGCGTCCTGACTCCGTTGCTGCTGGTGGCGGTGGCTTGGGCGTGGAACGCCAGAGACGTCGGCTTGACGGGTAAAGATCTGGCAGGAACGGACGAGCCAGGTCAAGGCCATAAGCCCGAGGCCTACCCGTGAGCAACTCCTACACCACCGTTCAGTGGAACAAGCACAAGCGCGTCTACGACCTCGCCGTTACAGCAATCGTCCTGCTCTTCATCGCCGTCTACTTCGGTGTAAGTAAAGCCACGCATCTGGGGCGCGAGTCCATCGCCGACGAGATTCTGCTCATCCGCTCGCTCGCCGCAACGGCGATGGTGCTCTTGCACATCGTGCTGGTGATCGGGCCACTGGCACGGCTCAACCCACGCTTCAGCATGCTGCTCTACAACCGTCGCCACCTGGGCGTCATCACCTTTCTCGTGGCCCTCGGACACGCGTTCGTCGCGATCGGTTACTACGGAGCCTTCGGCATCCGCAACCCGCTCTCGGCGGCGCTCGACTATCCAACAACCTTTGCCCGCGTCAGCGCGTGGCCCTTCGAGTGGTTCGGGCTTTTCGCACTCGCCGTGATGTTTGTCATGGCGGCCACGAGCCACGACTTCTGGCTCAAGAACCTCTCCGCACGCTGGTGGAAGCGCTTGCACCTGTGCGTCTATCTTGCCTTTGCCTCTGTGGTGCTGCACGTCGCGTTTGGCGCCATGCAGACCGAGCCGAGTGACTACTACCCGTTGGTCCAACTCGCGGGCGTGGCCGTTGTCGGTGGGTTGCACATCGCCGCCGGCTTGAAGGAACTGGTGGCGGATCGTCGGGTTCTCGGCGGCGATCAGGTAAAGCACGACCACGCGGCGTCATCCAGCGAACACTGGATCGACGTCGCGGGCATCGACGAGATCGAGCCTAGCCGCGCCAAAGTGGTGAACATCCGCGGTTGCGCCGAGCGCATCGCCGTTTTCCGCCTGCCCACCGATCCCGCGATCTCCATGAGCGACACTAGCACGGCATCGGGCGAGCCTCCTCGCTTCGCGGCGCTCGCCAGCGTCTGTGCCCATCAAGGCGGGCCGCTGGGAGAGGGGCAGGTGATCGACGGCTGCGCAACCTGCCCGTGGCACGGGTATCAATACATTCCGGGCTCCGGGTGTTCGCCGCCGCCATTCACCGAAACCGTCCCCACGTACCAGATCCGTGTCTTGGACGGCCGCGTGCTGATCCGGGCGGGCAAACCGGCCGAGCCCGCCGCCGCACCCTCCCAACCCGCTGGAGCGCCCACAACATGAGCGAGCGCATCTATGTTGGATACCTGCCGCTCACCAAGACCGATCGTCGCTTTGTGAACTTCGGTCTGGCTCTGCTGCTCGTGATCGTTGCCAGCGGGGCCTTCATGTCCGCCGCGTCGCAGCGATCTCCCGGTCCTGCACACTGGGATCTGGACAAACTGACCACCATCACAGGCACGGTGCGGCTCGACGGTGCGGCACGGATCGTCTCGGGCAGTGGCTCGGGCACCGTGACCTGGTTTGTCGTCATGCCCGGCAAGGTGGGCGCAAGCCAGTCGCTCCGCAACTTCAACGGCCAGCGCGTCTCGATCGAAGGCTACACACTCACACGCTCGGGCGATCGGATGCTTGAACTGGCTCGCGAACCGCGCCTCGCGCCGGTGAACGCCGAATCCGATGCCGAATCCGCCCCAGCCCCGAGCGCTCGGGCGCCGATTGGTGAGGCCGTGCTTCGTGGCGAGATCGTCGACTTCAAGTGCTATCTCGGCTCCATGAAGCCCGGCGACGGTCGCACCCACAAGGCCTGTGCCACTCTCTGCATAATGGGTGGCGTCACCGCGGCGATGATCGACCAGAGTTCAGGCGAAGCCCCGCGAACGTTCATCCTGAAAACCGCAGACGGCGGACCACTGCCCCAAAGCCTGATTCAGAGAATCGGCGAGCCGGTCGAAGTGCGTGGCATCGTCGAGCGAGAAGGCGACTTCGAGTGGCTTGTGATAGACGATCGCTCCGTTCGACGGGCTGCCGCCGCTGAGCGATGGTCGCTGCTCCTCGACGCCGTGTGCGGCGCGACACCTTACTCGCTTCTCGATTCCGTTCATTGCTGTCCATCGGGAGGCATGCCAGGCACGTTTGGCGCCGGCCGCGCGGCGAGCATCGCTCGCTTGGGCCAGCCATGATCCGGCCCTAAGCCAGCAACACACTCGCCATCGTCTACGACAACGGCTTGTCGCTGTCGCTATGCTCGAACGTGCAACTCGCCGCGATTCTGATCGTCGCGTACCTCATCGGTTCGATCCCCTTCGGCCTGCTGCTCGCGCGGACCAAGGGCATCGATATCCGGCGGCACGGCTCGGGCAACATCGGCGCAACCAACGTCTGGCGCGTGCTCGGTCGAAGGCTTGGCCTGCTGTGCTTCGCGCTCGACGTGCTTAAGGGATTGGCGCCCGCCGTCGCGGCGGGGCTTTGGCTCGGCACCATCCCCGACGTCAGTGCGCCAACAGAGCGTGTGCTGATGTGGCTCAGCGCACCCGCGGCTTGCATGTTGGGCCACATCTTCCCGGTGTGGTTGGGCTTCAAGGGTGGCAAGGGCGTGGCCACAGGCCTCGGGGCCATGCTCGGCGTCTTTCCCGTGCTCACACTCGCCGGCGTTGGGGCGCTCGGGGTTTGGCTGCTCAGCGTCCGCCTCACGCGGATGGTCGGCATTTCATCAGCCTTCGCCGCGATGTCCTTGCCGATACTGGTGGCCGTGCAGGCCGCGATGCCGATCGGTTGGTACGAGGCGCTGGGCGCAGCAACCGGCCCCACAACAGACTCACAACTGGTCAATGCCTCTGGATCATCAACTTCTTGGGCGATGCTGTGGCCCTATCTGGCCGTCACCGTGCCGCTAGCCGCAGCGGTGCTCTGGCGACATCGAGCGAACATCCGACGAACGCTCGACGGGACCGAGAACCGCATCGGCGATCCGGGCTGAGGCGATCTGGCTCAATAACCGGTGAGTCTGGTCAAAGCTTGTGATCTGGATGGTCGCGCCGATTCCAATCCACGATTCCCGCCTCACCTCAGATTCAATCGTGGTCGATCGTTCCTCACGGATCAAAGGAACCGTTCCGACGCATCGGCGTGCGGTCAGGGCGACCGCCGCCAGATCGATCGGTTGGAGGGGACGATGACACCGAATCACAAGCCGCCGCAGTTGAAACTCCGCCGTTCAGCGCAAGAGGCCTCACACGCCAGCATTCGCGACGACGCGCCCCGTGACGTTCTGCCTTTCCCGGCCGAACGTTCTCGGACGGGCTCATTGGTCGCCGGTCGAGTGAAGGGTCGCGCCTCGAACGGCCACAACTTCAAGCCGCGTTTCGTCAGCGGCGACCTCGGCTTTGCAGAGCAAAGCAAACGGGGATTTGACCTGGCTGAGCCAGCCACCGACGAACTCAACACGCGCGCAACGTTGCACCAGGAACTGGTAAACAGTATCGATCTGGCGCTCGTCGACATGCAGCGCCGGCTCGATGCGCTCGCGGACGACACCGACCGCATGAAGTTCCCCGACTTCTCACGCTCTGACGATCAACTTCCGCCCGCAGCCTGATCAGCGATTCGTGGAGCCGTGGAACCGTGCAGGCGTCGAGTGGCCCAGGCTCTCGATCAACCACTGGGCCGAAGCGGCTCCTTTGCGCGGCCCCCGTTCAGATCGCCGCACTGTCCGCTGCGCCGTCGGGTCGGGCAACCGCAGAGTCGGCCACTCGCAGCGCAATCACCGTGATGTCGTCGTTGCGGCCCGACAAGCCCGCGTGCTGTCGAACGGCCATCAACACATGATCGATGATCCGGCTTGGAGACGCGGCCGGCTCGGCACGCAGCAACTCAACGATGGCGCGTCGAAGCCGTGTGCCTCCGAAGCGCTTGCCCTCGATGTTTAAGGCATCGTGCAGACCATCGGTGAAGGCAACGATCACATCACCCGCGTGCAGCCTGACCGTGCCCTTGGGGTACTTCTGATCCGGATCGATGCCCAGCGCCATGCCGTCGGCGGTCAGGCGATGAACGTCCGAGTCTTCGATCGCGTGCCCCGGCCGCGGCCGGATGTGCAAGGGCCAGTCGTGGCCCGCGCTGCAATACGTCAGACGCAGCGTGTGCGGATCGGCCACGCCGTACCACACCGTGGCAAACTCGTGGTCGAGCGTGTCGCGCACCAGCGCCGCGTTCACCCGCTCCAATACCTGATCAATGTGATACATCTCTTGCGCAAAGGCCCGCAAACTCGCACGCACGCTGGCCATAAACAGCGCGGCGGGCACGCCCTTGCCCGCCACATCACCGATCACCAGCCCCAGGTGCCCGCCCAACTCC
>JBGSRG010000496.1:0-5131 GCA_041737685.1 Phycisphaerales bacterium
GGTCGTTGGCGCCGGGCGCTGCGTCGTCTCGGCGGGATCGAAGCACCGACCGCGACGACGGACACCAAGACCACGCACTCGCCACGCCCGAGCAACCGTTGCAGATCGTGACCACGAACGCCTCGGGCACCACCTTTGATCTGGTTATGCGTCCGGGCGCGGGGGCGGGTGCTCAGAAGGCCCTGCCGATGACCCTGAATCGAACCAAAGCAGCACCCCGATCCAGAGCTTCGGCCAACGACGCGAACGAGTCTGATGCGACTTCGCTCAGCGCCACCAAGGCCCTTGCGAACATGCTGGACAAAATGGGCAACCCGGTGAAGCACATTCATCGCACCGCGATCGGTTCGTTGGTGATGAAGTACGTGAGCATCGGCACCTATCGCGCCTTGCGCGATGAAGAGATCGACGAACTTCGGTCTGCGACCGATCCTGAGGGCGCGTCGAAGCGCCAGAGCAGGCGTCCGGCGAAGCGGGCCACACCGCCGCGACCATCCGCCCGAGCAGGTGCTTTCGGCGTGAGCCGTAGCGCTGCTCGCAAGGGTTCGCGGGTTGCTCTACGCGGCGGGGCGGCTGGCAGCTCTCGTGCCAGTTCCACCGGCAGTTCTCGCGGCAGTCCGAGTGGCAGTACTCGGGGCGGTGCGCGTCCATCGCTTAAGGACCGGACATCTCGGCCCGGCGATGCTGGCCCACGGAGTTCGCGCAGCAGCGACGCTAACGCTCGCGGTAGCGACCGGGGAACGGGTCGGGGTGGAGAACGGGGATCGAATCGTGGCGGGGATCGCGGCGCGGCGCGGGCAGGAGGACGGGCAGGGGGACGGGTTGAGGGTCGGAGTGGCGGAGAAAGAAGCGGAGGCAGCAACGGACGCGCTGGCAAACCGAACAACAGTGCGCGTCCTCGTCGGCCCTGACCGATCCTTAGGAAGCGAACGCACGCATTCTTGAACGCTGTGATCGGTCGCGTCCATTCCTCTTTGTCTGTCCGGCGCTCAACCGCACCCTATGAATCTTCGACCATTCCGAACACTGCCCGATCGACTTCGCCGTGGCAACTCGCCCGAGGAGGTCGGTCTCGCGGCGACATACCGCACGCTGCTGGAAACGGCCTCGCAGGCCCAGAGGGCGCGCGTGCCGCAGATGGCCGCCGCGCTCACGTATCGAACGATCTTCGGCCTGCTGCCGGTCATCATCGTCGGACTGGTCACGATCAAGTTCTGGTACTCGCAGCGAGACATCGAAGAACTGATTCGCAAGTTGCTGGACACAACGGGCATCTCGGCGATCGTCGTTGAGGACAACTCGGGCTCGACCGCACCGCCGCAGGACGTGTTTGGCCCGCCGGCACCGAATCGCACACCGAGCACAACTCCGCCAAACAACGCGCCGCCCGGCGCACTGCCAAGTGCTCTGCCTGCGGCTCCCACGCCGGAGAGTAACGGGACAAACGAGGATGAGTTATCGCCGGACGAAGCGGCCGAGATCAAGGCGGCCGAAGCGGCGGCTCAACCGGCTACGGCCCAATCCACGCGCCGGTTAGACGAGTGGATCCAAGAGATTCTCAAGCGTGTGGACAGCATCTCGTTTGCGACGCTGGGGCTGATCGGGCTCGCGGCGTTGATCTACGCCGCGCTGGGCATGTTGGTCGAGATCGAGAGGGCCTTCAACCAGATCTATCGCGTGCCCAGCGGGCGCTCGTGGTCGAGAAGGCTCGTGCTCTACTGGACGCTGCTCTCGCTGGGACCGCTGGGGCTGGTTGCGACGTTTTATGTTGGCAGTCAGTTCCGGGGCTGGGCAGACTCGACCATCACGCAGAGTCTCTCGGGCGTGAGCACGGGCCTGTCGGCACTCTCGGTGGTTGCGCTCGGATACCTCTCGACCGTGACAATCTCTGCGGCGATTCTGCTGCTGCTCTACCTCGCGGTGCCCAACGCACGGGTTAAATTCTGGCCAGCGCTTGCGGGGGCGGTGCTGGCGGCGCTGGCGTGGGAGGCGGGCAAGTGGGGGCTGGCGCAGTACATCGACTACACCCGTGGACGTTCGTACGTCAACCTGTACGGCTCTGTAGCGCTCTTTCCGCTGTTTCTGCTCTGGGTTTATTTCACGTGGGTCATCATTCTCATGGGTCTGCAACTGGCCTTTCAGGCGCAGTATCGCAAGCGCCCGGACCCGGCTTCGATCTTGGCCGACACGCGCAGTGCCATCACCGACCCCTCGTCGGTGCTTCAGATCATGGCGCTGGTGGGCAAGGGGTTTGCAGCAGGGAGGGGACTCTCAGCGCGCAAACTGGCACCAACCACGGGCATGCCCGAGCCGGTTGTAGCGGTGATGCTGCGGCAGTTGCAGGATCGCGGTTTCTTGCACCCAGTGGCCAAAGCCGTTCGCAAGGCTCGTACCCAAAGACCAACAGCGGCCGATGACGCCGACGAACCCGCCGCCACAGCGCAGCCTCTGACGCCCGATCTGGTGGACGCGCTCTCGGGCAACGAACTGCTGGAACTGGCAACGGTGCGATACACGCTGGCCCGGCCGCCTGGGCAGATCCGGCTGGCCGACGTGCTCGAGTGTGCTCACGCCATGACGCCTAACGGTCGCTGGGGCTTGTCCGGCGAGGTTGACCGCGCAGGGCCAACAGAGAGCAAGGATGATTCGAGCATCGTGATCGCGACGGGCGGACCGATTCCGCGAGAGGCCGAGGGGCTGCCCTCACCCGAGGTCTCTCGGGTGCTGCGCGAGATTCGAGCCTCAGAACGCCGAGCGTTGGGCGACCAGACCGTGCTGAATCTGGTGCCGGAACTGAGACAGACAGCTTTGGAGCAAGAAGCGATCAAACCCGAGAATGTGGCGCATTCGCTCGTGCGTCCGGTGAGAGACGATGCGGGGCCGGAATCGCGCTGAGCAACGGATCACGGGCGCGCGATGCAACGGATATGCTGTGGTTCCGATTCACCTGACGAGCAAAGCACATGAAAACGAGAAATAACTCCGGTCAGGCTGTCCGCACGATCGCGCCCGCCATAGCGGCAGCGGCGCTGCTGCTCAGCGTCGTCGCCATGAGCGGCTGTTACGAGCGTGTGGTGAAGGCCAAGGGTCTCGGCGCCGACAGCGTGACGGTGCACGACCCGTATCAGGAAAACTCCAAACTCGACAACTGGCTTTTCGGCAAGCCCGACGGCGGCACGCGCACCAGCACCCCGCTGGACCGCTGAGCCGAGGTTGAGAGTGCTTGGCGATTGGACTATGGCGATCGACGCTCATCGCTCAGGTTGAGCGGATGGAGCGGTTGCACGCGTACCCGAGCGCCCGTCAAACAAGTCATGCAGACGCGGGACGCCATCCACAACTCATGCACCGAACGTGATTACTGATTCTCGCTGAGATTGCAGACCTGCTCTGCGCCCGGACCGAAGGTGATCAGGTTCTTGCCCTGTGCCTTTGATTGAAGCAGCAGTTCGTCTGCTCGTCTGAGCAGTTCTTCCGCCGAGCGACCGTCCCACGGGAAAGTTGCCATTCCGCCCGAGATGGTGAGCGTGCCGGGCGCGTGCTCGGCGAGTTTCGGGTAGCGATGCTCGCAGATCTGCTTCTGGAAGCGTTTGGCGATTGCGCTGATCGACTGCGGCGCACCGCCGATGCGGGCGTCGGTCAGCGGGGCCTCTTGCTGGCCGCCTGAGCGCGACACGCCCGCGGCGGGGTCGTAGAAAATCACTGCGAACTCGTCGCCACCAAGACGGCACACCTTGTCCGTCGGACGGATCACCGACTTGAGCAGCGACACGGCCTGAAGCAGGATGTCGTCGCCGGCCTCGTGCCCGAAACGATCGTTGTAGACCTTGAAGTCGTCGATATCGAAGTACAAGAGCGTGAGAAACTGGCGCTGAGCCTTGGCCCTGATCAGCGCCTCGCTCATGAACTGGTTGAAGAAGCGGCGGTTGAATGCGCCGGTGAGTTCGTCGGTGAAGGCATACTCGCCGAGTTGGCGGTGCTTGCGAGAGAGCGCCAGGCAGAGCGATGCCCACTGTGTGAGTTCGGGACCCACTGGTGCTAGGTGTGCGCCCGACGGCGAGGAGAGATAGCCCAGCACCAGCCCGGCGTGAACCAGTTTGATGTGGGGGCCTTCGGGCGGTCCGCCGCCTTCGTGCGCTTCGGCGTGCTCATCGTGCATGGTCAGCACGAGGTCGCCGAGCCCGCTGGCTTCGCGGATCGCGTCCCGCGTTGCGTCGTGAACGTCGACGCCGGCGAGCAACGCCTCGAGCACACGCTTGTCGGCAAGGGCCGTTCGACTAGAGCTGGGTGCATCGACCCCGTCGTCGGAATCTCGCTTCGCGGATGCGCGGACGTCAGGTTGCGCCGCGTTGAGTGTGTCGAGAGACTCGCTCGCGGATGCCGAAGTCCGTTGGTGCGGATACCCAGCGACAGGTTCGTCGCCAACGCGAACGTGCTCTGCCTGCTCGTTCTGATCGTTCTGATCGGTGTCGCGGTCGACCTGAACCTCGCCATCTTCGGCAAGCCCTAGGCCGTCTGTGAACGAGCCGCGAGCGCCTTGGGAGGGGCTATGGTCCGCACTTTGGCTTGAATGATGGCCCGAATCGATGGGCTCGCCGTCGTGATCAAGCCCGGTCGCGCTTCGACCATTCGCCTGTTCATTCGACGTGCCGCGCCCTCCCATCAAGACTTCCAGCACGTCGTCTTCGTCCGCCTTCGGACCAAGTGCGAGCGCGTCGTCCTCGTCCAAGCCAAGCGCAGGCCCCTGCATCGGGCCATGGATGGTGTGGACCAACCGGCGCAGTGCATCGGGCGTGATCGCGGGCGGGATGGTTCCGTCAAACTCGGGCCGGTTCTCGCTCGAGACCAGCAGCACACGAACCGTGGGCTCGACCCGGCGCAGCGCTGCGACGAACGAGCGTGCCCGCTCGTACGGCATCACGTCGGGTGCCACGATCACCGTTGCGAGCGCAGGCGAAGAATCGTCCATCGGGCTTGAGAGTTCGCCAATCGCGCCGTGCGGGTTGTGCGCTCGAAGCAGTTCAACGCTCTGGTCAAGCCGCAACGCTGCGTCCTGCCCGGTTCGTCCGACAAGGATCACACGCACGCGCGTGGTTGGTCTGCCAGAATCATCGCCCCGCCCCCCGCCCCC
>JBGSRG010000287.1:0-1959 GCA_041737685.1 Phycisphaerales bacterium
AAGCGTCAACTCGGCACTTGTTTGGGCCGATAGACACCTTGCGGATCGGCCTTCCCAGCCCCGCCCTCGCAGCACAGCCTCAAAAACTCTCCGCCCGCCACGCTCAACACTCGACCGATCCTCGACAAGGAACTCGCAAACATGCCCTCGCTTCTCGACAAGATCAATGACCGCTCGTGCGTTGTCGGTGTCATCGGTCTGGGCTATGTTGGCCTGCCGCTGGCTCGCGCCTTTCACGATGCGGGCATGCGCGTCATCGGTTTCGACGTTGACCCGACCAAGATCCGCGACCTGAAAGAGGGCGTGAACTATCTCCATCACCTCGGCGCCGACTACTGCCAGAACCTGGCCAGAACCGGCAAGTTCACGCCAACCGCTGACTTCCAACTGCTCGCCGACTGCGACGCGATCATCGTCTGCGTGCCCACGCCCCTGGGCAAGCACATGGACCCTGACCTGAGCTACGTCATCAAGACCACCGAACTCATCGCGGCGACCCTGCGCCCCGGCCAACTGGTCGTCCTCGAAAGCACCAGCTACCCGCGCACCACGCGCGACGACATGCTGCCCGTGCTCGAGAAGACCGGCCTGAAGTGCGGCACCGACGAGGGCTTCTTCCTGGCCTTCAGCCCAGAGCGCGAAGATCCGGGACGCAAAGACCACAACACCACCACCATCCCCAAACTCGTCGGAGGCATCGAGCGTGCCAGCGGCGAGGTCGCCGCGGCCCTCTACCGCCACGCCATCAAAACCGTGGTGCCCGTATCGAGCGCCGAGGTCGCCGAGGCCGCCAAGATCCTCGAAAACACCTTCCGCGCTGTCAACATCGCGATGATGAACGAACTCAAGATGCTCTTCACCGCCATGGACATCGACGTGTGGGAGGTCATCGCCGCCGCGAGCACCAAGCCATTCGGCTTCATGCCCTTCTACCCCGGCCCCGGCCTGGGCGGCCACTGCATCCCTATCGATCCGTTCTACCTCACGTGGAAGGCGCGCGAGTACAACATGCCCACGCGCTTCATCGAACTCGCCGGCCAGATCAACCACATGATGCCCGACTACGTGGTCGGCAGGCTTGGCCACGCGCTCAACCAGCGCGGCAAGAGCATCCGAGGCTCACGCATCCTGGTCATGGGCCTGGCCTACAAGCCCGACATCGACGACGTGCGCGAGAGCCCCAGTTTCGAGTTGATCGAGAAACTCGACGAACTCGGCGCCCACGTTGATTACAACGATCCCCACGTCGCCAAAACCAAGCGCATGCGCCGCCACGACCTGCAGATGGAGTCGATCGCGCTCACTCCCCAGAGCATCGCGTCCTACGACTGCGTGCTCATCTCGACCAATCACTCGGGCTACGACTGGGAGCAGGTCTCCAAGAACGCCAAACTCATCGTGGACACGCGGAACGCGATGAAGAATGTGAAGGACCGCTCAAACGTGGTCTCGGCCTGAACCGCCCCTGAACCGCCGTTCCCAACGCCCCGCTCCCGTTCTCCACCCGCTTGACAACCATCGTCCAGGGGCTAGTCTCCCCCCCCGTTAGGCATCAAGAGTCCCGGGAAGCCCTTTCTTCTCCCGGGCGGCAACCGAGTCGGAACCGCTCAGACCGAGCGACCCCCCCGACCGCGGTGCCGAGGCAATCCTGAGGCTCGTTTCCCTGCTTCGCCAGGGCACTGGCCAAAGGACGATGCGGCCGAACCGGAACCTTCCGGCCATCGGCAAAACCGCGTGCGGCCCGTCGCCACCGCCATCGACCGCCGATCTGCTTGATGTCGCGCTCAACTCCCGATACAGGAGCACGCGACATGTCCAATCCCACTTCCAACCGTAACGGCTTCTCCCCCACGCCCGCTCACACGGCAACGGCCCCGCCCCCGCACCCGCTCGCGGCCCCACCAGAAGCCTCCCGGCGAGAAGGCCCCCGCCCTAACAACCCCGCACGCCCCGATCCGC
>JBGSRG010000525.1:0-3560 GCA_041737685.1 Phycisphaerales bacterium
CCCCAATCCCCCGCCGGCTCTTGCGGCGCTTCGGCAAGCCAGCCCCACAACAACGCCGCTGGCCCCCGCGTGCTCGAACTGCTCCGCAGGCTCGAATCGCCGCCACCCACCGTGCTCGTCAAAGACCGCGATTTCGCGCGCAACGAAACCCGCCACATGCACGCAGCGCTCAACGCTCAAGCATTTGCCGTGGTCGATCGTACCGCCGCGGATCTTGAACTCATGCTCAAGGTGCTTCACCGCGCCATGGATCGCTTCTATCGTGGTCGTTGGCCCAACGCCGCTGGCCCGCCGCCCGTTTAGCTCATCCCCTTTCTGGCCGCCCGGCACCTTTCCAGCGTGCCCATTCCACTTTCGTCCCGTCGCACATCGCCTGCACACACCTGCAACAACAAACCAACACAGGAGAGTCTGAATCATGGCCAAGACCGCAACCGCACCCAGCAAGTCCACTCTCAAGATCCGCCCCCTCCACGACAAAATCATCGTCCGTCGCGATGAGGCCGAGGACCGCACCGACAGCGGACTTTACCTGCCCGAGAAGGCCAAGGACACGCCCAAGACTGGCGTCGTTGAGGCTGTCGGCACCGGCACCATCAACACCGAAACCGGCCACCTCACGCCGCTCACCGTCAAGAAGGGCGACCGCGTGATCTTCTCCTCATACGCTGGCACCGAAATCAAACTCGGCGGCCCCGGCAACCCGTCCGACGACAAACTGCTCGTCATGAGCGAGGACGAAGTGCTGGCCATCGTCGACTGACTCGTCTGTGACTGATCCCGCCGACGAACCCCATGAAGTCTGACCAACTGTCTCTCCAGCGCCCTCGCGATTCGACCCTCCAATGACCGCCGACCAACTCCGACAAGCCCTAACCGAACTCAACGGCCAGCGGCACGTCGAAATTGCCTTCACCAACGTCTATGGCATCCCGCAGCACGGCATTGTCGCTCACCTCTCGGTCAAGAACGCCATGCTCGTGCCCGACGAGTCTGACCACCTTGTCAAACTCACCGACGGTCTGGCCATTTACATCCTCGACGCCGAACGCATTGCCTGGATCAAGATCGGCTAACGCGTTTCCCCTCTCAGTCCATCGCCTTTCCTCTACTGCCTCTTTCCCAGTGCCTCCCGCCTAGTGCCTCACGACTCCCCCCCCCGACTCACAAACCAAAGGAACTCCCCCATGGCAGCCAAGCAGATCGCCTTCGAGAACGACGCACGCGAGCGCATTCTTCGCGGCGTGCAGAAACTCGCCCGCGCCGTCAAAGTCACCCTCGGCCCCTCGGGCCGCGTCGTCGTCCTCGAAAAATCCTTCGGCGCTCCCACCGTCACCAAAGACGGTGTCACCGTCGCCAAAGAGATTGAACTCGAAGACCCCTACGAGAACATGGGCGCCCAGATGGTCAAGGAGGTCGCTTCCAAGGCCTCAAAGGACGCCGGCGACGGCACCACCACCGCCACCATCTACGCCGAGGCCATCTACCAAGAGGGCCTGAAGAACATCACCGCCGGCGCCAACGCCAACCAGGTCAAGCGGGGCATCGACATGGCCGTCACCGCCATCGTTGAGGAACTCAAGGCCATGTCCAAGAAGGTCGCCAACTCCAAGGAAATCGCTCAGGTCGGCACCTGCAGCGCCAACCAGGACGAGAAGATCGGCAAGATCATCGCCGACGCCATGGACAAGGTCGGCAAGGACGGCGTCATCACCGTCGAAGAGGGCAAGAGCCTCGACACCGAGGTCGAACTCGTCGAGGGCATGCAGTTCGACAAGGGCTACCTCAGCCCCCACTTTGTCACCAACCCCGCCACCATGGAGTGCGTGCTCGACAAGCCCTACATCCTCATCCATGAGAAGAAAGTCTCCTCGGCCAAGGAACTGCTCCCCATCCTCGGCAAAATCGCCGAGCAGGGCGCTTCACTGCTTATCATCGCCGAAGACATCGACGGTGAGGCCCTCGCCACGCTTGTCGTCAACAAGCTCCGCGGCGTCCTCAAGATCGTCGCCGTCAAGGCCCCCGGCTTCGGCGACCGCCGCAAGGCCATGCTCGACGACATCGCCACACTCACCGGCGGCAAGGCCGTCATGGAAGAACTCGGCATCGACCTCGAGAAACTCACCATCGCTGATCTCGGCCGCGCTAAGAAGGTCACCATCGACAAGGACAACACCACCATCGTCGAAGGTGCAGGCACCAGCAGCGAGATCAAGGCCCGCATCGAGCAGATTCGCCACCAGATCGACGCGACCACAAGCGAGTACGACCGCGAGAAACTCGAAGAGCGCCTCGCTAAACTCGCCGGCGGCGTCGCCCAGATCAACGTCGGCGCGGCGACGGAAGTCGAGATGAAGGAGAAGAAGGCCCGCGTTGAAGACGCGCTCCACGCCTGCCGCGCTGCCGTCGAAGAGGGCATCCTGCCGGGCGGCGGCGTCGCCATCCTCCGTGCCCGCCGCGCGCTGGACAAAGTCCGCAAGAAGGCCGACGGCGACGAGCGCATCGGCATCGACATCATCGATCGTGCCGTCTCGGCCCCAATCAAGCAGATCGCCAAGAACTGTGGCCTCGACGGCTCCGTTGTCGCGATGAAGGTCGAGACCGAGGATAACGGCAAGGTTTCCTACGGCTTCAACGCCCTCACCCAGCAGTACGGCGATCTCCTCGCCATGGGCGTCATCGTCCCGACCAAGGTCGAGCGCGTCGCACTCCAGAACGCGGCGAGCATCGCCGGTCTGCTGCTCACCACCGACGCCGCGATCGTCGAGTTGAAAGAGAAGAAGAAGTCGGCAGCCCCCGCGGGCGGCGGCATGGACGACATGGACTATTGAGAACTGCAATGGCGTCTGCCACGGCCGACAGGCCCCTGCTATAGCCGACAGGTCATGGCGGCACGATCACCAAACTCACCAGCACCCAGGGACTTCGGTCCCTGGGTGTTGTTGTTCCCACAGTCGCCTCTATCTTCTGCCGTGCCATCGAAGTCGGCCTTGCGACTTTGATGCGATTCTCCCCACCATGCACGCGCACGCTTGATCCATTCAACCCGCCAATCCCCACCCATCCTGCGTCTCTCCGCGGCCTTCGTGTCTTCGAGTTCCATGCCCCGCTTCGCTTTCACAAACCACTCCCCAGTCGCTGCCCCGCCTCCACCCGCCCACGCTCAACCACCACCGGCAGCACCGCCAAACCATCCACACTTCCCCACGCACCAAACCAGCGTTTGCACGTCGCGCACCCGCCGCATCCCAGGGGGTGTAAGCCGGCCACACGCCCAACCGTCTCCTCTTGCGTTCTCTCGCACCACCAGCACACTGCGGATTGCTCGCCCCGCGCCATGGCTCGCAGCGGCAGGTCCACGTCCAGCGCCAACTCCACCAACTGTTCGTCCCGCAGATCCACCAGCGGCGTCCGCACCTCGATCATGCCCGACCGCGCGCCATCCCCCCGGCCATCCTCTTCACCATCGATCACCGACAACTGACCCAGCAGCAGCGCCCGATCCAGGACCGAAGCGATCACGTCTAGCGCCCGCCCTGAGTGCCCGTCACCACCTCCCC
>JBGSRG010000530.1:0-4975 GCA_041737685.1 Phycisphaerales bacterium
GCGATCGTTGCCCGCTCCGCGCGCTCTGCCGCGCACGTGCGCTGGGCCTGCAAGGCTCGATCCCAGCGCCGAAGACCCCGCCGCTTCGCAAGTCGCTGTTTGCCAGTGTGCTCGTGCTGACGCGCGCTGACGGCCAAGTGCGAATGGAGCGACGAAGCGCACGGGGCATGTGGGCCAGCATGTGGCAGGCGCTCACCGTCGAGCGTCCTGACCGGCACGCGACGGCCGAGGAACTCTCGACCACCTTTGGCGTGGCCAGCCGGTCACTTCGCGCTCACCATGAGTTTCTGCACAAGACCACGCACCGCGACGTGCGATTTTCGGTGTGGGTGGCCGAGTGGCGTGCCTCAGCGCCGCGGTCCATCCCGGGCGAGTGGATCTCCTCGGATCGACTCAGCGAGCTGGCACTTTCCAACGCTCAGAAACGGCTGCTTGTCCGTGTCGGCGCGATCGTTGCTGACGATCCGGTCGGGACCTGAACGCTGGAGCCGTCGCGTGTTGGTTTCACTTCCGCAGACGCACCAAATGCCCGCTCAGTTCGCTGCCTCGGTCACACGCAGAATCTCTTCCACCGTCGTCAAGCCCTTGGCCACCTTGGTCATCCCGTCGCAGCGCAGCGTCACCATGCCGCGCTCTAGGCACAGCTTGCGAAACTCCGAGACGTTCGGGTTGCGAGCGATCACGTCGCGCAACTGATCGTCCACCATCAATGGCTCATAGATTCCCACGCGCCCAGAGAACCCGGTGTTGCGACACTTGTCGCAGCCCTTGGCGATCCACACGCCATCCGAATCCATGCCCTGCATCGCCAGATACTCGGCCAGATCCTCGCTGGGTTGTTCGTTTGCTTTGCAGTGCGCACACAGCCTGCGCACCAGCCGCTGTGCCAGCACCGCCCGCACCGCCGCACCAACCATGAAGGGCTCAAGACCGATGTTCACCAGTCGCGTGATCGAACTCGGCGCATCGTTGGTGTGCAGCGTGCTCAGCACCAGGTGGCCCGTGAGCGCGGCCTGCACCGCCGTCTGCGCCGTCTCCATGTCGCGAATCTCACCCAGCATGATCACGTCGGGGTCCTGACGCATCAGCGCCTTGAGCGCCTTCGCGAACGTCATGCCGATCTTCTCGTGCGTCTGCGTCTGCGTGATGCCCTCAAGGTGATACTCGACCGGGTCTTCCACCGTCGAGATGTTCATCGCGATCTTGTCGAGGATACGAAGCGATGCGTACAGCGTCGTCGTTTTGCCCGAGCCCGTCGGTCCTGTCACAAGCACGATGCCGTGCGGCTCGGCGATCGCCGTCTTCCAAAGCGTCAACGCATCCTGGCTGAAGCCGAGATTGTCAAGATCGACGTTGATGCTCTTGGTGTCCAGGATTCGCAGCACGACTTTTTCGCCGTGCCCGTTGGGCAGGGTCGACATACGCAGATCCAGCTTCCGGCCAGAGACCGTGCAGCGGATGCGACCGTCCTGCGGAAGGCGACGCTCTGAGATGTCAAGATTCGCCATGATCTTCATGCGCGAGATGATGGCGCTGGCCATGCTCGCCGGCGGGTTCATCATCTCAAATAGCACGCCGTCGATACGGAACCGAACCTTCAGCCGCTTCTCGGCCGGTTCGATATGGATGTCGCTGGCGCCCTCTTTCACCGCCGTCTGGATGATGAAGTTCACGTAGCGAATGACCGGCGACTCGGAGGCCTCTGCCTCCAGATCAACCTCCTGATTCTCTTTGACTTTCTCCAACTGAACGTCGCTCTCGTCGACGTCGGAGAGAATGTCGGCGATGTCAAGGTCCTTCTGCTCGCTGCTGCCCACCACGTCCAACGCCGCGCGGATATCCGACGGCGGGCAGACCACCAACTTTACTGATCCGCCGCCGATCCGCCGCCGAATCTCGTCGAGCAGGAACACGTCGTCGGGGTTGATGCCGCCAACGACCAGCCGATTTCCCACCGCGCCGCCGCGGCCCTTGCCCAGCTGCCGCAGCGGGACAACCGTGTGCTGCCTGCAGAACTCGATGCTCAGTCGCTGCAACGCCTCGCCGTCGAAGCCGCCGTCTAGCCCCTTGTCCAGATCGATGCGCTCGAACGTAACGTCGGCAAACTGTGCCAGCGCCTGGTAGATCCGCACCTCATCGGCACCCTGCTCGATCAGCACGTCGGTCAGTCTGCGGCCCGGCGATGCCTTAGCCACTTTCTGCGCTGCGGTGTACTGCTGCGGTGTGGCAGCGCCAACGCTCAGCAGGAACTCGCCCAGCGCACGCCCCGCCACCATCGGCAGCCCGCCCTGCTCGTCTGGCTTGAAGACCTCGGCCAGCGCGTTGCCGACGTTTGACAGCGGCGTGTTCGCCGGCTTCACGGGCACCGCCGGATCATCGTCTACACGCACATCTTGATCGAAGGAGCGCTGCCCGCTCGGTACCGACGGCAGCGGCGAGAACGAGTCGCTCGCCTCATCGATCCGATGCCGTCGCGGCACGATCGCGGCCTCTTCGGTGCTCGATGCCGAACGCGATCGCTGCGCGGGCGCATCGGCGTGTACACCCAGATCGTTGAGAATGTCGTCAATATCAAACTTGCCCAAAGGCTCACCTCTTCCGGCTGCTGCGCGTCGAACCCTTCTTCGTCGGATCCTCGTCCAGCGACAAGAGGTACGTCACCCCATTCGCCTCCAACTCAACCGAGCGGCTGTTGATCGCCTTGACCTTGAACGTCTCGTCGAGCATGTCGCCCACGTGCACCAGCGTGTCGCCCAGCCGCGCCATCGGCTTCGAGCCCGTCATGATCGAGTTGATCTTGAGCGTCGCAAGCTTGGCCTCGATCTGCTTGTGCCTGGTCTCGGCGTCCTTGCGGGCCTTCTCTTCGGCGGCGCGTCGTTGCGCTTCAGACTTTGTCGCACCCTCGTCCGGCGCGGGCGACGTGCCGAGCGCGTCGGCCAGACGGAAGGGGTTTTTCTGCACCTGCTCCGGCGGCACCTGCGCCGTCTGCGTGGCCGCCGAGAGTTCCTTGAGCACGCGCTGGTGGTCAGAGTTGGCCACCGATACACCCTTGGTCACGTCATAGTCCGGTGCCTTCATCGACGCGAAGCCCTTGAGCGGGCCGATGCCCATCTGGCGCATCGCGTAGACCACGCCGCCCGCCGCAACGACGAGCACCGCGAAGAAGACCGCCTGCATCCCGGCGCTCTTCCTGCGGCCAGACATGCCGCTGGCCTCGGTCGCCGAGCCTGGCGACATCGCGTCGAGCCGAAAGGTTCCGCCCACCAGGCCCTTCTCGCTCTGGGTTCCGGGCTGGAGTGAGTCGTTGATTCCGCTTGTTGGGGCTAGTTCGTTGCCTGCGTTGTGCCTGCTCATTTCGCGTCCTTGTTCGAGCCCTCGTAATAGATCGAGAGCGTGAGTTTGGTCATCATCTCGCCGTCAACCTCGTCCGAACGCACGATCGAGAAGTCGGGGATGCGCGTGATACGCGGGAGTTGCTCAAGATCCAGGAGAAACTGGTAGAAGCCGTCGAAGTTGCCCGTGATCTCGATGTTCAGCGGCTGCTCCATCGCCGTGCCCGCCGTCAGCACCTTGTCAGAGCGCTTGAACGCCGGCACGCGAAGCCCCGATTTCGACGTGAGCGACGAGACCTGCCGAAGCACCTCGTCCATCTGCTTGCCGTCGGGCAGGCGAGCCTCGATGGACTCGATCGCCTTGCCGATCTGCTCGTTCTGCCGGGCCAGATCGTCGGCCTGCGCCGTCGCCTGCTTGAGTTTCTCGAGCATCGCCTGCTTGTGTTCGATCTCCTTCTTGGCCTTCTCGATCTGCGTGTTCTGCGGCTTGAACACGAAGAAGTACGAGGCCACGGGCAGAGCGATCAGCAGCGCGAAGAAAATGGCCTGTCGAAGCGCGGTGGGCATGGGTCAGTCACTCCTTCGACCGGCCGCTGGCGCCGGTAAACACCGGGCTGTTCGGCACTGTCGGATCCTGGTTTGAGGGGTCGAACTCGCTCGCATCGGTGATCGTCGGGCCGTTGGCCAGCGTCGGCCGGGCCGGCAGACGCGGAACCTGAAGCGGCTCGATGTTGCGAGCGTCAATGTCGGTGCGGATCGATGCCTCGATCCGGAACTTGCGGACCTGCACGTCGTCCACCTTCACGGCCGACGTGAACACCAGTTCCACGTTGCGCAGCAGCGGGCAGTTCCTCAGCGTCGTCTGGTAGTTGGCAATCTCGTCGTCGGTCGCGGCGAGCCCGATGATCTCCAGTTTGAACTCGTAGCTCGGCGGGCGAACCTTGGGCTTCTCGAGTTCGACCTCCTTCGGCGGAACCTTTGACTTGCTGCCGCCCTTGCTCGCCTTGGCCCGATTGCTCGACGTGGCCGAGGCCCGCTTGTCGATCTTCACGGGCTTGGCATCCAGCCGTGTGCTCTTGAGTTCCAGCGAGTTGAGCGTCAACTCCTTGGGCATCCGATTGATGAGTTCGGCAAGCAGAATCGATCGCGGCACCTTCTCGATCAGCGCGGTGGTCACCTCGGCCTTGTCGATCATCTCCACTTTCTGCTTCTCGAGCGCCTTGAGTTGCTCGATCTTGGCCGTCTCGACCGCGTACTCGCGGTTGATCTGCTCCTGGCGCACCTTGACCGTGCCCCACTCGCGATTGGTGACGAAGAACGCACCGACGATGCCCGTGATCACGATGCAGAAGAGTCCGAAACTGATCACGATCGACCGCACCTCGGCCTTGCGGTGCAGATACTCCTCAGGCAAGAACGATCCGCCGCTCGTGTCAGATCGTGATTGAAAGCCTTTCATCGGTTTCGTCCTCGTCGTGCCTCGGTCCTCACCGGTTCTCGCCCTGGTCTCTACCCCGCCGCAATCACAAGTCCGTCGGAAGCAGGCTCAGCCCGAGCGGGACGGCCCAGCCCGGCTGCTGCATCTTCAAGTCCACACCGCTCACCGGCTCCGAGCCTGTGCGCGCCACACGCGCCATCGGGTC
>JBGSRG010000008.1:0-1510 GCA_041737685.1 Phycisphaerales bacterium
ACTCACCCGGCGTGTAACGATCGACGCCCCACGGACTGTTGGTGACGAAGGTGCCTGCGGCACCGGACTCGAAGAACTCCTGAGCGGAGGCGATCGAGCTGGTTGAGGCGACGATGAGCGAAACAATCAGTGCCTTCTTCATTTTCTCTCTCCTGGCGGGACTACCGCCGATTGGGTGTTGAGCCGGATAAGGCTCCGAGGCAGATAATGGACGAATCCGAGATTAGCAAACTTCCTTGCCCGCCGCAAGCCATATCTCTCAAGAATCGTGGGAGGGTGCCAATACGTCGCCGCTTTCGTCTTCCCGCGGCGTTCTCGCTACGATGCCGTCCGTCTGACTCCACTTTCAACGACTCCCATTTGCCGAACCATGCCCAAGATCACCATCAACGGCCGCGAGTGCGACTTTCAGCCCGGGCAGATGATCATCCAGGTGGCCAACGCCGCCGGGATCGAGATTCCGCAGTACTGCTATCACGATGGCCTGAGCATCGTGGCCAGTTGCCGAATCTGCCTCGCCGAGGTCTGGCAGCCTAACCCGCGCAACGACAACGCGCTCGAGGCCTTCCCGAAACTCGTCCCCACCTGCCAGACCGCCTGTGCCCCCGGCATGGTCGTCTATACCGACAGCCCCAAGTCCATCGCCAACCAAAAGGCGGTGATGGAGTATCTGCTCATCAATCACCCGCTGGACTGTCCGGTTTGCGATCAGTCGGGCGAGTGCTTCTTGCAGGACTATTCCTACGAGTATGGGCGGGGCGTGTCGCGATTCGAGGAGACCAAGGTCAAGCAGCCCAAGAAGGACCTTGGCCCACACGTCTACCTCTACGCCGATCGCTGCATCATGTGCACCCGCTGCGTCCGCTTTACGCGGGAAGTCACGGGCACATCAGAACTTACCGTTACGGGCCGTGGTAACCAGGAAGAGATTGACGTCTTTCCCGGCGTGCCGCTGGACAACGAACTCTCGGCCAATGTGGTGGACCTCTGCCCCGTTGGGGCGCTGTTGGAGAAGGACTTTCTCTTCGCCCAGCGTGTCTGGTTCCTCAAGAGCACGCCCTCGATCGACGGCATCACGGCCAGCGGCGACAATCTCCGTATCGACCACAACGACGGCAAGGTCTATCGCTTCAAGCCACGCACCAACCTGCTGGTCAACAAGTGGTGGATCAGCGACGAAATCCGCTTTAGCCACGGCCACATCCACGCCGACAACCGTCTCATCTCGCCGCAGCGCAAGCAGTTCGGAGTGCAGGTCCAGAGCGATTGGAACCGCGCCTACGACGATGCGCTCGAAGGCGTCCGCAAGGCCGTCGGCACGGCCGGCCGGCTGGGCGTGCTTGTCAGCCCCATGCTTTCGTGCGAGGACGCCTATCTGCTGGCCAAGATGGCGCTGGATCTCGACCCGCGCGCCGTGCTGGGCGTTGGCCCGATCCCGCGTCAGGGCGAGGACAAGTCGTTCCCCGGCGGATACACCATCTACGCCGAGAAGTGCCCGAACGCGCGCGGC
>JBGSRG010000013.1:0-4206 GCA_041737685.1 Phycisphaerales bacterium
GGGGCTTGGCCTCGTTGACGGTCAGATCGCGTCCGCCGTGGTTCTGGCCGTGAACGGCCTCGATGGCAGCGCGAGCCTGCGCATCGTCGGGCATCTCAACGAAGCCGAAACCGCGTGAGCGGCCGGTCTCGCGGTCCATGACGATCGATGCCGACGCAACGTCGCCGTGCTGCTCGAACAGATCGCGAAGGTCAGTCTCGCTGGTGTTGAATGACAGGTTTCCGACATACAGCTTCATCGCACGTTCCTCAAGCCCGAGAAGTCAGATCAGAATCAGAACCGGGCCGGAACTCGGGCGAGCCGTGCGTCGATCCAGGACAGGGGCCGAACCCGCCAACACGGCTAGGAACCGGCCGAAGCGGCACATGCTAGCCCGATCGGTCAAGCGGGGCGAGTGCGGGCAAATCGTCAGCACGAGGCTTGCTAAACTGGACCCATGCCCCAACCCGCCTACACGCCCACGCTTTCCGACACTGATCGGCCCGTTCGTCCGCCGCTGACGGCACCCTATTCAGGGGTTCTGGACATGATCGGCAACACACCCATGCTTGAACTGTCGCGGCTGGACATCGGGTCTGGCGGGGCGGGCAGCCCGGGTGGCGTACGGCTGTTTGGCAAGATGGAGTTGATGAACCCGGCCGGGTCCATCAAAGACCGGATTGGTCTGAGCATGATCGAAGCCGCCGAGCGAGCGGGCAGACTGGACCCTACGGCCGACCCCAAGCCGACCATTATCGAAGCGACCGCAGGGAATACCGGGCTGGGGCTGGCGCTGGTGGGCCGGCAGCGCGGCTACGCCGTGAAGTTTGTGATGCCCGACAAGATGTCGCAAGAGAAGATCCAGCACCTTCGGGCTATGGGTGCGGAAGTGATTCTCACACGCTCGGACGTGGAAAGGGGGCATCCCGAGTATTACCAGGATGTTGCCGCCGCGCTCGCGGCTCGTACGCCCAACTCGCTGTATGTGAACCAGTTTGGCAATCCGGCCAACCCGCTGGCGCACTTTGATGGTACGGGGCCGGAGATTTGGGAACAGATGAAGGCGGTGGGGGGCGTTGATGCGTTTGTTTGTGGGGTCGGCTCGGGCGGAACGCTCAGCGGTGTTGGTCGCGCTCTCAGAGGGCACAACCCCAACGTCAAGATCATTCTCGCCGATCCGGCGGGGTCGATTCTCGCTCCTTTGGTGAACGAGGGAAAGACAGTCAAGCCCGGCTCGTGGCTTGTGGAAGGCATGGGCGAGGACTTTGTGCCTGACATTTGTGATCTGAAGTTGGTGGACGAGGCCATCGCTGTGAGTGACCGCGAGTCGTTTCTTGCCTCGCGAGAACTGCTGGCCAGGGAGGGGGTGCTTGCAGGCTCAAGCACGGGCTGCATCTTGCACGCGGCGATGGTCTATTGCCGCCGGCTCAACAAAGAGGGCAAGAGGGCCAACGTCGTGACGCTGATCTGTGACAGCGGCGCGAAGTATCTCTCCAAGCACTTCAACGATTTCTGGATGATCGACAACGGCTTCATCGAGCGTCCTCGCACAAACGATCTGCGCGACTTGATCGCCCGGCGGCACGACCTTCGCGAGGACTACACGCTCGGCCCGGCTGATCCGATCCGCAACGTGATCAAGCGAATGGGCATGTATGGCGTCTCCCAGATGGTAGTGATGAACGACGCGGGCAAGGTGGAAGGGATCATCGACGAGGGCGACATTCTGCTTGGCGTACACACCGACGTCGAGGCGTTTGATCGCCCTGTCAGTGACTTCATGACCCGCCGACTCGAGACCGTGCGGCCAGAAACACCCGTGAGTTCGCTGATCCCGATTTTCCGCGCAGATCGCGTGGCGATCGTTGCCGACGAGTCTGGCAAGTTTTATGGTCTGATCACCAAGATTGATATGGTGAACTACTTCCGGTCGAAGTTGGCTCGCTGAGCCAATGACTTCCACAAAGAGTTCGCCGAGATCGCGGAGTGGCTCAGAAGGAGCTTTGAGTGGAGCGGGCCGTCGATTACGAACACTTTGTTCAAGCCGCGACCCGAGGTTCCCGTGGCGGGTGCTTGTGCGCAACCGGCTGGGCACTGGCGATCGGACTCGCCGCGCTGTTCGTTCTCTTCTTTGCCGCGACTCGCGAGCCGGGTGGTTTCATGCCATCATGCACCGCTCGTCTGCACATGAACAACTCCTCAGGAGCTAAGGTGTGGGTGAGCGCGGCATCCATGTCAACGTGGGGCGGCGACATGAGCACCACGCGCGTCCATCCGCTCGAACCCGCCGAACAAGCCGATCCGCGAATCACTTGGGGCGAGAGCAGCGCCGAGTTCAATCCTCGCCGCATTCTGATCACGGTCATCGATGACACGTCCGACGATCGAGCTTCGTTGCTCGTGACCGCCGAGCAACTGTTCACCGAGGGCGTCCGTATCACCCGCACCAAGACCGGTCTCGTCATCGCCATGGTCCCTCGTCCTTAGAACAAGCCCAGATTCCCCTTCCTCTCTGCGTCCCTTCCCAACCTCTGTTTCCTCCGTGTTGAAACTCATCCTCATGCCCGACCACACCCACTTCCACCCCGACACACTCGTCATTCACGCAGGCCAGCGCCCCGAGCCCATCACGGGCGCGGTTATGCCGCCGATCTTTACCAGTTCGACCTATGCGCAGAAGTCGCCGGGCGAGCACTCGGGCTTTGAGTACAGCCGCTCGCACAATCCCACGCGATACGCGCTTGAGCGGATGGTCGCGCTGCTTGAGGGCTCGACCATCGACGAGAAGGACGATCCGTCTTGCGGCGGCTATGCGTTCAGTTCTGGGCTCGCCGCGATGGACTGCGTGCTGGAGTTGCTGACCGCTGGCGACGAGGTCGTCTGTATGGACGACGTGTACGGGGGCTCGAATCGGCAACTCCGCATGGTCAAGGCCCGCAGCCAGGGCCTCAAGGAGAAGTTCGTTGATATGACGAACCTCTCGAAACTTGAAGCCGCGCTCACGCCGCAAACGCGACTGGTCTGGGTGGAGACGCCGACCAACCCCATGCTCAAGGTTGTTGATCTCGAGGCGATCGCCAAACTGGTTCACGAGCGCTGCGCACCTGCGAAGTACGGCGCACTGCCCAACGGCGGAATCGCCGGCGGGACTCTGCTGGTCTGTGACAACACGTTTGCCTCTCCCATCAACCAGAGGCCGATGGCGCTGGGCTTCGACGTTGCGATGCATTCGGCCACGAAGTATCTCGGCGGACACAGCGATGTGGTGGGTGGGTTGCTCGCCACGTCGAATCTTGAACTCGCCAAGCGCATCCGCTTTCATCAGAACGCCGTGGGCGCGGTCATGGGCGCGTTCGACGCATACCTGGTGCTGCGTGGAATCAAGACCCTCGCTCTGAGAATGGAACGTCACAACCAGAGCGCACTGAAAATCGCTCGCTGGCTCGAATCGCACTCCAAAGTTGAGCGGGTGATCTATCCCGGCCTGCCGAGCCATCCGCAGCACGATGTCGCCCGCAAGCAGATGGTCGGTCCTGGTGGCGAAGGTGGCAAGGGCGGAACTGTCGGCGGACGGGGTGGGTTTGGAGGCATGATCACGTTCTTGCTCAAGGGTGATCTTGCCGCGTCGCGCAGGTTTCTCGAGCGGGTTCACCTGTTCACGCTGGCTGAGAGTCTTGGCGGTGTGGAGAGCCTGATCGAGCACCCCGCAATCATGACGCACGCGAGCGTGCCCGAAGCTCAGCGCGCACAACTCGGGATCACGGACAATCTCATCCGGCTGTCGGTGGGCGTTGAGGACGTGGGAGATCTGATGGCGGATCTTGAACAGGGATTCGCCGCGGTGTGACGAGAGAGAACATGGCTGCGTTGGAACAGCGAATCGGTAAAGCAGCGAAGCAATCCAGCGAGTATGAGTTGCAATCTGCGGCGAGTGGGGGGATGGCGGGGCAGCAAATGAAAGCGCCACGCGTGCGCTCCAAGCCTCACCGAGCCGGCCATGCCCGTAAGTGCTCGCTCACGGTCGCACCGAAGCGCTGGCCGCCAGCCTGCACCCAAACGCGAGTGCCCGCTTGTGCGTGCGACCAGCGGACCATGGCCAGCGCTAGCGTGCGCGATCCGAGCATCGGCGACATCGCTGCGGAAGTCACTGCCCCGAGCACCGCTGCCCCGGGTTCATCTGCCTGCACCACTGCGCAGCCGGTCTGAACCTCGGCGAGTTCGGCGTGG
>JBGSRG010000055.1:0-4369 GCA_041737685.1 Phycisphaerales bacterium
GTCCAGCGTCGATTGCTCCCGAGGCCGCGAGCAGCGCGAGCACGATTGCGGAAAGAATGATCGACGTGATCGCCAGCGAGAGCACGGTCTCGAGGAGCGTGAACGCCGGGGCGTGCCGGCACCGGGGACGATTAGTCCTGCGTGATGTTGCCGCTGATCTCATCGACGCTCACCCTCCGTACGCGGTCGCCACCAGCGGTTAGTTCGATCTTCAGTCCCTGCGACGGCGCGCCGTAGCCGTCGAAGATCAGGTACTTCACGGCGTCTGTGCGGCTGACGGCGGTCACGCTGACCCGGTATGGCGCCTCGCTGAGAAAGACCGTGTCGGGGCGTTCGGCGCGTGTTGGGGCGAGGTTCGCCGAGAGCAAGCGCATGAACGCCGGTCCGTGTCGATAACGAGAGTCCGCAGCGCTCACTTCAAAGAAATAGGGCGTGCCCGTCGCGCGGGCCTCGCGCCGGGTCTGCTCTACATCCGCCGCCAGCCTTCGTGCCGCGAGGTCGACGCGGTAGGTTGCCAATGCGCCGGCGTAACGCAAGATGCCCACTCCGGACACGATGGCCATGACGGTCAGCACGACCGTCAGTTCGATGAGCGTGAATCCGCGCCTCTGGCTGGTCACAGTTGCTCTCCACGGCCACCGCCCGGTCCCGTCCCGTGATTGGGCCAGTTCCGGGCGGCTGATGGTGACAGATGTTGTGCCGGTGCGAGAATCGGT
Source organism: Phycisphaerales bacterium (assembly GCA_041737685.1). Lineage (GTDB taxonomy): Bacteria > Planctomycetota > Phycisphaerae > Phycisphaerales > UBA1924 > JAHBK01. Next base: position 717 of record JBGSRG010000055.1, read on the forward strand.
TCCCGCTACGTCTTGCGATCAATAGTCAACAAACTTCTTCGTGCCGCCAGAGTCGGTCTCGGCTGATCCCGCATCGGCTCGAAGGGTGCCAGCGGCGGCGTCGTAGACCCAGCCGCCGTCTTCGGCGGCGGTTGCGGTGACTTCGCTCTTGCCCTTTTGCGCTCCTGCGTTCATCGGCGGAACGGAGCGGAGATAGGGGCCATAGATCACACCCTGAGCGGGGTCTTTCGCCGTCAGAAACTTCGTCTGACCGGCGTCGGAGAACTTGGTCATCGCGTCGGCAAAGTTGGCGACAGAGGGGAAGGCGCCGTCGTGCTCGGCCGCATAGAGGTCAATCGCCTTGCGAAGCGTGGCAAGGCTGCTGCCCAGTGCGCTGTCGCCAGCGCCCTGAGCGCCGCGGCTCATTCGGGGAATCGCGATCGCCGCGATGATCCCGATGATGACCACGACGATCACCAGTTCGATAAGGCTGAATCCACGACGCTGGGTGTGCTGAACAGACATCTCCGCGCTCCTTGGTGTTCGTGCGAATCTGGTCGACCACTCTGGGGTCAGGCCGGGGGTGCCAGTGAACATCGACAGACCTCGACAGCGAGTTGAGTGATTGTGCGAATTCTTGAGAAGGCGTTGAACGAGAATGCCTGAAGCCTCGGGCTTAACTCGCACCAAGTGCATTCCGGTCGCGTAGTTCGAGCCGAAGGGTTCGTGCCCCACCGTCGCTCGACCAATCGCCCGCCTCTTCGAGCAGCACCGTGCGCGGCGTAATCTCGCGCACCACCCACCCCGATATCGCGTCGCCCAGCCGGCAGGCCCGGCCGTCGATCACGGCCACCGCGTCGTTCGCGTCGGCAGCCCGTGCAGGGCCAGGAGTGTCCGTCCCGACCGTGCCAACGCCGTTCTCCGGCTTTGCATCTTTGAAGAACAGGATGCTCGAGAGTTTCAGGGTCGTTGGAAGCGCTGGCCGATTGGGTCCGAGAACCAACTGGGCTTCGGGCGTGTCGGCCTGCAAGATCGGTGCCGGGTTGACTCGCGCCAGCATCAAGTCTGACATGCCAAAGGCGTCTGTCAAACTGAGTTGGACGGCGGCAGCTGGCAGATGGCCTGTATTAACCGAATCCTCGATGAGCAACGCCTCCAGCTGCATCCGAACGGTGTTGACCCGTGAACCCGCTGCGTTTGCGGTCGCGGGCGATCGAAAGTCTGCGGGCGGCTGCTTTGATGTTTCACGCCCGATCGCGGCGTTGGTTGCTTGCGCCGTGCTCACGGAAGCAGAGTCGCCCGCCGACGAACCGTGGGCTGATGCTGGCCGGGGTGCGTCATAGCCGATCAACTGATCGACGATCAGACCCACTACGGCCAGTCCCAACAACCCGAAACAAGCCCGTTGACGTGTAGAGAGGTTCACACCCCTCTCAACGGCCGTTCGGTGGGGCTGAACCACTCACTCCCCACTATTTGGTGGTATCGACGCCCGCCGTTCCCTCAGGCGCGGCATACCACACAAACTCTACCTCCATCGCCGCGGGTGCTTGGGGCTGCGCGTCTGCTTTCTCGGACTTGGCAGTTCTCGGAGTGGTCGATGTGGTCCCGCCGCGCTCCACACCGCTGGGCTGAGCCGTGAGTTTGAGGCCGCGAACCGAAACATCCGCGCACTCAATCAGCACGCGATGGACAAACTCGGCCGCGGAAGCGAAAGTCCCTGTGCCGGTCATGGTGATCGGCACGGCGGTGAACCACTGATTTCCCCACGCCGACTCGGGGTAGATGCGAGTCAGCTTCACGCCCGATCTGTCCGCTAGCCCGGTCAACCGATCAATCTGGCGGTTGATCGAACCCGGCGCACGCAACTCTACCGCCATGGTGTCGAGTTCGCGCTCAAGTTGAGCAAGTTGGCGGTTCGCGTCTGCGAGATCGGCTGCGGCCTTCTCTGCCTGGCTCTCGGCCCGCGCCGACTCGGAACGCTCGGCGTCGAGTCGTTGCTGAGCCCGCCATGACGGCTCGACCACCAAGAGGTATGCCGCGACCGATAGGGCGGCCATCGCGGCGACCCCGCCTGCATCGATCAATCGTCGCTTGCGTCGTGCCGTGCTCATCGAGCGCCCCCTCCTGCCGCTCCGCTCGACGCGCCAGAGTGCGTCGGGAGAGAACCTGCTGATTGGTCGGCGAGTTGGCAGGTCAATTCGAAATTGGTCAGTTCGCCAGCACCAAACTTGCCAGTCCGGGCATCCACAACCGTTACGTTGCGCAGCGGGCCAAGGCCTTCGAGCCGGCCCACAAACCCCATCACATCTGAATGGCTCAGGCCCATGCCCACAATGCGGAGTTTGAACGAGTCGTTCCGCTCGGGGCCGTGCGAAACGGGCGTGGCCGATGTGCGGCCTGCGGCGGTTGTTGCCGCGACCGAACCCGCCCGCACGGCCGTGCCGGAATCGATGCGTGCTGTGCGAGCGCTCCGGTCGCTCTCTGGACCGGTATCGGCCAGTTCCAGCCCCGTCAGTACGATTGAGTCGCCCCGGATCGTCGAGATCGCGCTCAGCAGCACCGACCAATCCGGGTGCTGACCGACCGTGCGGGAGGCCTCGAGCACACGCAGTTTGTTCGCCACGGTTCGCATGGTCTCTTCGCGTTTAGCGGTCGCGAGGTCGGCCTCGGTGGTCGCCTGCCGCGCTGCACTGCGGACTTCCTGAAGCGATCGTGCCGCCGGGCCGTGCACCACCACCGCAGCGACGCCGATGAGAAGGGCATAGACCCCGATGGGCATGGCCCACATCACTACGCGTTTGTTCCGCCGCCGCCGCTCAATGCGGTCGATCGGCACAAGGTTGAGCATGATGGGTATGGTGCGCGGGTTCATCCCAAATCTCCCGGATGAGAGCCGTCGTGCAACGCCAGGCCCAGAGCGCACACAAACGACGGGTCCGATGCTGCGGCCGCCGCGGCGGAGGTGCAGGTCATGCACTCGCCCGCCGAGAGCACCCGAGCCGATGCGCCGAAAAACTGTTGCAGGCTCTTGGCCACGCCGGGTATGGCACAGCCGCCGCCGATGAACACCGGCCCGAACGAATCGATCGAGCCGGGCTCGTGCCGGTCGGTTCCAAAGCGCCGTGAGGCATATGCGACCGAGGCGCGGACGTCTTCAAGCACGCTCTGGAACTGCGTGGAGATGATGGCCCGTGCCTCGGCCAGCAGTTCCGGCTCGCGCCGTCGATCATCGGCCACACCTGCATCCGGTGTCAGCGGCCCGCTCGAAAGGCCGACTCGGTCGATGACGTGCTCGGCCACTTCCGGACTGACTTTGAGTTCATTCACAAGTCGCTGGGCGACCGCCCCCACCCCAGCATCTTCGAGCAAGCGTTCATACACGGGCACGCCGTCGGCAAACGCGGCGATGCCGATCATCGACCAGCCAATCTCGACCATTACTAGTGCGTTCGTCACGCCGCCAGTGCTGGCAGCAGCCAGCGATGCGGCGCGGGCCGAGGCCGTGGCGGTGGCGTCGAGTGCGATCACCCGCACACCGGCGGTCTCGACAGCGTCGATGATCGATTCTGCCTGATCGTGCCCCATGCCCAGTGCATAGACAGGTGTGCCCTCGCTGGCACCCGCTGCGCGCCCCCCCCGCGCCCATGCGGGCGTTTCCCACCAGCACATTT
>JBGSRG010000063.1:0-7562 GCA_041737685.1 Phycisphaerales bacterium
CTCGCCGCCCGCGTCACCGTCCGCAACCGGGATGGCCGCCGGATCACGAACCCGCCCGAAGTCACCTGCACCAGAATCGGCGCCGCAAACCAGTTGAACGCCTGCCCACGCGATGGCACCACCGCAACGTGCGGCCGCGACACCACACCCAGCCAGCGAGCAAACACCCCCAACAGCTGCAAGTTCAGGTTGCGGTTGTACGACCGCACCCGAGTCCAACGCTTCAGCCCCACCACCCCCAACTGCTCCGATACCTGCTGCTCTTCGCTCGGCGTCAACAGCAGATGCGGCATGATCCGCACCCGCAGCCGGGGCCGCATCGTCGCCGATCCCAACCCCTCATCCGCCAACGCCGACTCCAACGCGCCCGCCAACCTCGCAAACGGCTGCAACGGCAGCACATTCACAACACCCGGCGCCGCCTTCCCCTCAACCACCCCCGACCCCGCATCCGCCAATCCGCGCACATGCAGCGCGCTCAGATCGTCGCGACCCATGAAACTCTGCTGCACCGCACGAATCGCCTCACGCTTGGCCTTGATCTTCCGCGTCTTGTACCCGCGATCCACACAGCCAATCGGCCCAAACGCGTTCCGCGTCGTGTAGTACCGCGTCCACGTCGGAAACCGATCAAACCTCGGGTGCATCGCCAAGCTCGCCGGCACGCCCACGATCCGCTTGCCCGTCACCTGCCCCATACGAACAAACCACTCCACATCATCGCCGTTGAGAAAGCGATCCGGCATCACCCCCGTCGCACGCACCGCGTCCGACCGAACCAGTGCACAGCACGCTGCAACATAATCGGCATCCACCGGGCCTCGCACCCCGACCGATCCCATCACATACGGCTCATAGTTCCCGTTCCGACGGTTGATGTGCCCGCCCAACTCAAACACCTGACCGCTCAGCGGATCTGCAATCGCACTCCCCGCCGCGGCGATCCCCGGCTCGGCCTCCATCACCTCAAGCAGCGCCGAGAGCGTTCGCGGCGAAACCCGCGCATCAGAATCCACCATCCAGATGTAGTCCGGATCCCACGCCCCATTCACCCCGTCCACGGCGTATTCGAGCGCCCGTCGCATCCCGGCGTTGTAGCCGCCGCTGCCGCCCGTGTTCTCGCTCAGTCGAAGATGCTCAACCCCGAACCACACCTCTCGCGGCTCGTCTCCATCCAGCGGCCCCGCAACCGGTTCATCCCGCTCAGCCGGCTCATCCAGATCAACGATCCGCATCGTGCTCAGCGGCACGTCCGACGCGTTGTCCACCACGATCACGCGCAGATCAACACCCCCGCGCTCCAGCCGCAGCAGATCGCTCATCAGCGCTTCGGCATCCGCCCGCCGGTTGAAGCACGGCACCACCGCCGCGACCCGAACCTTGCGCACAAATCCACTTTGCTCGTGGTCGCTCAGGCCAACACCCGCCGCTCCAGCCAATCGGTCAGCTCGCCCCCCCTCACCCACCTCAGTCTTCTGTCCCAACCCTTCAACCTCTAGCGGCCGACGACCCGTCCGCAACGCCCCCAGACCGACCGCCAGCCCCGCCTCATTGCGGCGGTCGTCAGACGTTGCGGCATTGTCGGCTGGGGCGGAAGGACGCACGCGAGCAGAGTGTACGCGACCAAGCCGATTCGGCTCCAAGAACCAATCGCCAACAATCTCGATCCGTGAACGCCCCCGCTCAAAGAGCAACGCTGTTCACGCCGAACCGCCCTTCAGAGCACGCACCAAAGAGGGAACAAACACCCCGTACGCTCCGTAACGACTCTCAGGCCGCCACAGGGCGCCCAGTAGAGCGCCGTGCTGCGTAGCGCCCTAACCGCCTCCATCAGGCCAGCATCAGCACTCCCTCTGGGCACCTACCAACCGCCTCAAGCCGCCGGTTTGACGCGCCCGCCCGGATTGGTAAACTCTCATGCACAAAGAGGTTGCTCGCACCGCAAGATCGGCCGCGAGCCGCCCCACAGCACCTTGCCCTAGTCCAGACTAAACGCTCAAGACCAGTTGCCAAGCCCCAGTGCCGCAGCGAGCAAGCGAAAGCAGTTTGCACACGCGATCACACTGCAAAGGCCGGACGGGGGAGGGCGGGGGCGGGGGGCGGGGGGGGAACCCGGTTCCAGTCATTCCATCCGCATCTTCGGCCCGTTCTGCCGATGATCGAGCACACGATTGACGCTCAGGAGAAGTAGACGATGAACGCACGAAGCAAGAACGACTTGATCACCCGCTCCCGCCGCAACGCCGCCGCGAACATCCACGGCCGATCAGGAGGATTCGCGCCCGGCTTCGCCGTCGAGCCTCTCGAAAATCGAACCTTGCTCTCCGACACGCCTCTGCCGCTGGTCTCGGAACTGACCAACCCCTCCAACACCGTGGTCCGATTCGAGACCAACTTCGGCACCATCGATCTCGAACTCTTCGACTCCCAGGCACCCATCACCGTCGCCAACGTCCTCGGCTACGTGCGTGACGGCGACTACGACCAGTCGTTCTTCCACCGCGTCGCCAAGCAGAACGGCAACGACCCCTTCGTCATCCAGGGCGGCGGCTTCCGGCTCAACCGCGATCCCGTCTTGACGGACCCACTGCCCTTCCGCACTGTCCCTCTCAACGATCCGATCCTCAACGAGTTCAACCAGTCCAACCTGCAGCGCACCATCTCCATGGCTCGCGTGGGTGGCCAGGTCAACTCCGCCACCAGCCAGTTCTTCTTCAACATGGCCAACAACACGTTCCTCGACAGCGTGGACCAAGGGTTCACCGTCTTCGGACGCGTCCTCAACGACTCTTCGTGGGCCGTGCTCCAGACCATCGACGGCCTCGACCGAGAGGACATCGACTCGGCCGACCCCACCGATCCATTCGGCGAAGTCCCCCTCTCCGACACCTCCAACCTTGCCGACGGCATCCAGAACAGCGATCTGGTCGTCATCTCCGACGCTGAAATCATCAAGCCCGCCAACGTCGCCGGCTTCTACACCCATCGCTACTACTTCCCAGAAGGCTTCGCCTCCAACCGCATTAACGAGTTCGTCCCGATCCAGAATCCCGGCGGCTCCACCGTCTACTACCAGATCATCGTCCGCGCGGAGCGAGAGGCCAACCAGCCCGCCGACGGCGCTGACTTCTGGTTCCGCGACCGCGTCATCGCCACCAACTCGGTCCCCGCCAACTTCCGCTCCGGCATCACCGTCTCCCGCGGTTCCGCCGGCGTCTCCCTCGTCGATCCAAACACCCCCTTCGCCTACGAACTCTGGGCTACCGGCCCGCTCTCGGCGAATCTCTCCCACTACGACAACGGCGCCGCCACCGGCGAGTCATTCACCGACGAACCCGCCCTCGAGTGGACCATCACCGACCTGCGCAAGGGCGGTGCCAACCGCGACTTCGTCCTCTGGCAGAACCTGCGCGAAGACACCGCCAACATCACCATCACCTTCTACTTCACCACCGGCCAGACAACCTTCGACACCACCACCCAGGGCCTTCGTCGCGGCGGGTTCAACGTCAACACCTTCGGCACCATCCCCGACGGCAACTTCAGCATCAAAATCACCTCCGACCAGCCCTTGGTCGCCTCCATGACTCACTTCTTCATCGATGAGCCGCTGCTCGCCTTCCAGGCACTGGGCATTCGCGGCGACGCACGGACCCAAGGCCTCCTCCCCCTCGCGAGCCGAAACTCCGGCGCCGGCACCCCATCCACAGAAGAGGTCACCTTCCTCAACACCGGCTCGGCCGTCTCCATCATCACCCTCATCTTCTCTTTCGACGACGGCTCGCCCGACATCACCATCACCCCTGCGCAACTCTTCGTGCAGCCCGGCCGCCGAGCAACCTTCAACCTCGACAACGTCGCGGGGCTCAACGGCAAGCGTGCCACGCTCCGCTACTCCTCAGGCGCCAACGCCGTCTACGCATCCACACGCCACACCGAGCTTGACGACGATCTGGGAACGGCGTTCTTCTACTCCGCGGCCCTTCGCACAGGCTTCGCAGAGGGCTTCATGGTCCGCTCCCGCGCTGGAAACAACCTCTTCGAGACCATCAGCGTCTACAACCCCTACACCTCGTTCTTTGGTGTCACAGAACTCGACGCCGACGTCACCCTGCGTTTCATCTACAACGACGGAACTGTCGTCACCGAAGACTTCACCCTCGCCGGCGGCGAGCGCATGGACGTCGATCTGCACCTGCTCGAAACCGTGCTCGAACAGTCCGACATGGGCCGCAGGTTCTTCTCGATCGAGGTCGTCTCAACCGTCCCCGTCGTCGCCGGAATGCGACACTACGACCTGCTCTCCAACAACCGCCAAGCCCCGGGCGGCTTCGCCGTCACCGGCATCCAACGCGGTGTCTTCGCGCTCAGCGAGCTCGGCATGTTCTCCTAAGAACCCAAACCTGCGACTCCCGCCTACTCCGCCTCGCTACGCCCCATCTTCCGCAGCAAGCCCCGCAGCGGCACCGCAACCGGTCTAGGCAACGCGTCCAGCACATCGTGCAAACGACGGCTCCACCGCAGCGCCGGCTTGCGCTCATACGACGCGGCGATCCTCGCAATCTGTCGCTCCGCCTCATCCCGAACCTTTCGGGCCTCTTCCGCGGCGGATTCCAGCCGGTCGCTCGTCGCCTGAATCTCGCCCACAAGCTCGATGTTCCGCGCCCGCAGATCGCGAACCACGATCGCGTCCAGATTCTCATCCAACCAGTTCGCATCGGCCTTGCGCAGCAGCATGTTCGAGCGAACCACAAGTTCCGCCAGCCGGGGTGCAAACAGCGCTGCGTGCTTGCCCACCAGCGCCCTGTACAACTCCTCGTGCCGTGTCACAGCCTCCATCACCATCGTCGTCTCGCTGTGCCGACGCCAGTTGAACAGCGCCTCGCGCACCCGAACACCACGCCAGCCCTTCGCCGAGAACCGGATCCAAAGATCCCAGTCCTCATAACCTCTGCGCATCGTCTCATCAAACCCGCCAATCGCCTCAAAGCACTCGCGCCGCACCAGCGCAGTCACCGGGTGCAGATTGGTAATCAGCAGCAGCAACGGATCCCACGCCGGCACCGCCCACGTGCCAAACGCCTTGTCGGTCAATCGCTCTTGGCAATAGGCGTGCGACACGCTCGCGCTGCCGCCGCCACTCGCAACCCCGCCCCCCTCCGCCCCCTGCGCTCGCCGCATCTCCCGGCTCAGCCGCTCCACAAACGCCGGTTCGATCGTGTCGTCCGCATCCAGAAAGACCAGATACTCGCTCGCGTGCATCGCCGCTCGTTCAGCCCCCGCATTCCTCGCGGCGGGCAGGCCCCGATTGCTCTGGTGCAAAACCTCCACCCAGCCGGGCAACGCCTTGCACGCCTCGCACGCCGCCTTCGATCCTTCATCATCCGACCCATCGTTCACAACCACCACCCGCGCTTCGCACGCGGTCTGTCGCAAGCATGACTCCACCGCTTCGCGAACAAACCGCCCGTGGTTGAAGCACGGAATCACAAACGACACCACCGGCACCACCACACGCGCTGCCGACTCCTCCTTCTGCACACCGGGCCGAGCGCCAAAGACCCGCACCACACGCTTGCCAACCCCACTCCCCCCACTCGCCCCCACCCCAACGCCCCCGCCGCCTTCCGCGCGACCGCCAACCGCCCCCGCGCCGAGAACCGGGGTCGGCTCGGCTTGTGAATGGTCGGGCGTGCTCAATGTTGACTTCCTACAGAGGGTACGGCTCAAAGCCATGCTATCACCCCGCACGCGGCACACCCACGCCCACACGCTCACACCCCACACTCGCTGGCCCAACGACACATTCCACCACCAAGACCTAAACTGACCATCGGTCTGCACCAGACCGCACACTTCCCGCGCATCGTCGCCAGACACCAAACCCCGCTCACAACTCTCGCCCCACCCACGCCACCATCCCACGCCCCACTCGACCCGCCCACAACAACCTTGACGCACTTCTGGACCTACGCACGCATGATGCTTCGCTACCGCCTCACTCTGGCGCTGGCGTTGGTCTTTGCACTCCTCTCCGCCGGCGGGCTGGGCGCAGGCGTGCTCGGCATCAAGCCCATCCTCGACCAAGTGCTGGGCGATCCGACCGCCCGCAAAGGCCTGCCCGACCTCGCACGCAGCCTGAACACCACCATCGCCGACAAAGCCGACTGGCTCGGCCAGATCCCCGATTCGCTCATCGACCGCCTGCCCACCGATCCCTTCAGCGCGGTCGTCTGGATCGTCATCGGCCTGGGCGTGCTCACGCTCTTCGGTGCGGCGTGCAACTTTCTGCACGCCTACCTCTCGCTCACCGTCATCGCACGCACCATCGCCAACATTCGCTCCCAGGCTTTCGACCGCGTGATCCACCTGCCGCTCGGCACCGTCCTTCGCGTCGGACCAAGCGACCTCATCTCCCGCATCGTCTACGACAGCGCATCGCTCAGCCTCGGCCTCACCGCGCTCCTCTCTCGCGCGCTCGCCCAGGCCAGCAAGGGACTGATGATGCTCGTGGTCGCCCTCTACTTTGACTGGCGGCTCACCCTCGCCGCGCTCTTCGCAGGTCCGATCGTCTACACCATCATCCGGCGGCTGGGCAAGCGGATCAACCGCGCCTCGCGCTCGGCCCTCGAAGGCCAGTCGTCGCTTTACCACGCTGCCAACGAAGTGCTCACGGGCCTTCGCGTCGTCAAGGTCCATACCGCCGAAGACCGAGAGTCGCTCCGCTTCGACACCGTCAGCCGCCACGTCGTCGCCCAAGAGTTCCGCGTCCGCACTGCGCGGGCGCTCTCCTCGCCTCTGGTCGAGTCCGTCACGCTTATCGTGCTGGGTGCGCTCTGCCTCGTCGCCGTCAAGGCCATCCTCACCAACGACCTCGACCCGGCAACCTTCTTCGTGGTGCTCGGCTCGCTGGGTGTCGCCGGCGCAGCCCTCAAGCCGCTCTCGGGCCTGGCCAACGACATGAACCAGGCCGACGCCGCCGCGGGCCGGCTCAGCGAACTCATGGCCCTCGCACCCGAAATCGGCCAAGACCCCGCGCTGCCCTCTCTCTCTCGCCACCAACACTCGATTCAGTTCGACGCCGTACACGCCGTCTACAACGACCCCACCAAGCCCGCCATCGACGGCGTCTCGCTCACCATCCCCTTCGGCAGCACCTTCGCCTTTGTCGGCCCGAACGGCTCGGGCAAAACCACCCTCCTCTCCCTCATCCCGCGCTTGCTTGACTGCCGCTCGGGCCGCGTGCGAATCGACGGCATCGACGTGAAGACGGTGAACCTGCGCTCGCTGCGTTCACAGATGGCCGTCGTCACACAAGAGACCGTTCTCTTCTCTGGCACCATCCGCGACAACATCGCCTACGGCGCCACCTTGCCCAACGACCCAGCCGAAGCCGACCGCCTCATCCACGACGCAGCACGCCGCGCCCGCGCTGAAGAGTTCATCCTCGCCAAGTCCGGCGGCTTCGCGCACGCTCTGGGCGAAGGTGGCACCGGACTCTCGGGCGGGCAGCGCCAGCGGCTCGCCATCGCCCGCGCCATCCTGCGCAACCCCGCCATCCT
>JBGSRG010000066.1:0-2084 GCA_041737685.1 Phycisphaerales bacterium
ATTTCGCTCACCCACTCGCCCATCCTCAGTTCCCCCGTCCTCAGCCACCTCAGCTGTCCCCGTACCCGATCCCTACCAACACCACACGCCCAGCCCAACACCCGACCCCACCGCACTCCGCGGCGGCCCCAGCCCTCAGCACCTATCCGATGCTCGGCCCGATGCCCTTCCACATGCCCTACCCGACGCCGCGCCCACCGGCCCCAAAGTGCTCTCGATCTCGATGAACGCCGTCCTCATTGGCGTCACTGCCGTGCTCGTGCTGCTCGTCGGCATCTACGCCATCGGCTTCCAACGCGGATCCTCCAGCGCCGATCGCCCCATCAACGCCGGCGACCTCGGACCATTCTCGCTCGACCCGCCCACCACCATCCGCGACCCCATCGCCAATCCCGGCCGCCTGACTCCATCGCCCACCAACACCACACCCGATCGCGGCGCGACCACGCCCCCCACTCCCGAATCCCGCTCCCCTGCGGGCCGCGTCGTCGCCATCGACCCGCGTCAGAACGACGTCAACTACTTCGAACTCGATGTGCTCGCCTATCGCGACGCCGAAGAGGCCGTTCGGTTCCTGTCCGATAACGGCCTGCCCGCCGCCGCCGTGCCGCAGCGCGGAGTGGAACTCGCCGACGCACAGGCCAAGAATCGTCCCTGCATCGTTTTCGTCCTCGAAGGCATCCCCTCGGTCCTTTACCGAACCGACGATGGCCAACGAATCCGGCAACGAATCGAGCCTGATGTGCGCCGGCTCGGCCAGGCGTGGCGGAACCAGCAACGCGGCGCAAGCACCTTCGCTCAGGCGTACTGGCGAAAGTTCCAATCGACTCGCTGAGCCTCCCGGCAAAGCCAAGCGACTCACAGACCATCACACCCTCACTGGGGATTCAACATGAGCCTCGACCGTTCACTCAAAACCAAAGGCAACTACACCGGCGTCCGCAGCGTGCTCACCCGCGCTGAACGCATCGCCAAAATGATGACCGACAAAAAGTTCGACCCGAAGAAGGACAACGCGCTCGGCCTGCCCAAGACCCTCGTCACCAAGGTCTGATTTCTCGCACCGAGCCGCAACAACCCAGTTCGCTCTCAGCGCCAACGCAGTCCCAGCCAAGCGCGACCAACCACCACCGCTCGCGCACCAACGGGTCCAGCGGCTCCAACAAAGTCACCACTGCTTCGCTCAACCGCTCGGGCCTCGCCCGGGCGGTTTTCGTATGGCCCACAACCCCACCCCTCTCCGCCTCTCATCCCTCTGCCCCGCGCCTTCTTGCGTTCTTGCCCATTGCCTTCTTCCGTCGGGTACCCTCCGCACATGGACGCCTCCAAACTCATCTCCCAACGCGCACTCGCCATCAACGCCTCCGGAATCCGCCGCGTCTTTGATCTCGGCGCCAAACTCAAAGACCCCTTCAATCTCTCCATCGGCCAGCCTGACTTTCCCGTGCCCGAGCCCATCCGCCGCGCCGCCATGAAGGCGATCGACGAGAACCACAACGGGTACACCGTCACACAGGGCATCGCGCCGCTGCGCGAACGGCTGACCAAGCATCTGCGGGCCGACCTGGGCTGGGACTGCGATACCCGGACGCTGGGAGCGGGAGGCGGCGATCCGTCCCGCCCTGGGATCACGATCACTTCCGGCACCTCCGGCGCTCTCCTGCTCGCCTTCCTCGCGCTGCTCAACCCGGGCGACGAGGTCATCTTCGCCGACCCCTACTTCGTCATGTACCCCCACATCGCGCGCATGGCCGACGCCAAGCCCGTGCTCTGCGACACCTACCCCGACCTGCGCCTCACCGCCGCGCGCGTCGAACCGCTCATCACCCCTCGCACCAAGATCATCTTGCTCAACACCCCCGGCAACCCCGCCGGCGTCGTCGCCACCAACAAAGAGTGTCAAGACCTGCTCGAACTCTGCCTCGCTCGCAACATCCTGCTCATCTCCGATGAAATCTACGACGAGTTCACCTACGACGACGCACGCCAGCCCTCACCGATCGACCCGGGCGTGCAGCGTTGCCCCAGCCCGGGGCGGTTCCCCGGCGGGGCGGAGTCGGTGCTGCTGGTCCGCGGCTTCGGCA
>JBGSRG010000074.1:0-2567 GCA_041737685.1 Phycisphaerales bacterium
CGACCGCGACGCCACGCCCACCGGCCCAATCGCCCAACTTGCAACCGTCGCTGCGGGCTATCTCGAAGTGGGCAAGGCCCTCGCCGAAGCACGCCAATACGGCCCCGCCGCGACGTTCTTGGCAACCGCCCATCAGCGCGACCCAAACGCCCCCGAACCTCTCATCGAACGAGGCCTGCTCGAACTTCAGAGCGGCCGCGACGACGACGCCCTCGCCGCGCTCGAAAAAGCCTTCCAACTCGACCCCTTCAACGTCCGCGCGGACAACTCGCTCCGACTCGCGCGTGAACTCTCTACCTACACCCGCGTCGAGTCAGAGCACTTTGTCATCCGCCACAAGCCCGGCGTCGACGGCGTGCTCGCACGCGAGATGCCCCCACTTCTCGAAGAGATCCACGCCGTCGTCACCGGCTCGCGCCCCGGCGGAATCGACCACGAACCCGCGCAGCCCACCGTCATTGAGCTCATGCCCGACCACGCCTGGTTCGCCGTGCGAATCGCCGGAATGCCGCGCATCCACACCATCGCCGCCAGCACCGGGCCGGTCATCGCCATGGAAGCCCCTCGCGAAGGCCCCGGACACAAGGGCTTCTACGACTGGATCAGAACGCTCCGCCACGAATACGTCCACACCGTCACCCTGAGCCGAACCAACAACCGAATCCCCCACTGGTTCACCGAGGCCGCGGCGGTCTATCTCGAACTCTCGCCGCGCGACTTCCAGACCTGTGTCCTGCTCACCGGCGCTCTCAACGCCGACCTCCTCTTCGACCTCGACCAGATCAATCTTGCCTTTGTCCGACCAAAGAAGCCCACCGACCGCCAGCAGGCCTACGCGCAGGGCCACTGGATGTACGAGTTCATCATCAACCGTTGGGGCCCCCGCGCCCCGCTCGAACTGATGGACCAGTACGCCTTGGGCGTGCGCGAAGAACAGGCGTTCGTCAGCGTGCTCGGCGTCTCACGAGCCGAGTTCTCCACGGTCTTCCGCGATTGGGCCAGCACGCAAGTTGTTTCGTGGGGCATGTCGCTGCCACAAGGCACGCCCAGCGTTGAAGAACTGCTCGTGCGCGATGCCCTCGCCGATCCGCAGCGCGCCGTCGACATCGACAACAACCTCGCACGCCTCGCGCAGACCGTGGCCCTTGCAACCGCCGGGCTTGCGTCCGCCGCCGACACCGCCGTTGATGTGCTCGTCAACACCCCACCCGTCGATCCTGACAACCCCAACACAGCCCCGAACACTACTTGGACCTTCAACGCCGGCACCGTCACGCCCGACAAGGTCGAACGCTGGCTCGTCGAGTTCCCCGGTCACGCCGATCTGCTCGAACTGGCCATGGACGACGCTCTGCGAGCCGCCGGCGGTCTCGCAACTCCCCAATCCGCCGATCTGCTGCTGCGCTACGCCGCGGCCCGCCCCGTCGACCCGAAGCCCCACCGCCTGCTGGCACAGATGTTTCTCAAGGCCGATCCTACCGACCGCCAGGCCGCCCAAGCCGCCGTCGAGCATCTCGAGTTCCTCGACGCCAGAGAGCAATACACCCCCGTCTACGCCACCGAACTCGCCCGCCGATACATGCTGATCAACCAATGGCCAAATGCCATGCTCAAGGCTGAGCGTGCGGTCTCCATCGCCCCCTACGACGCGCGCCCTCGTGAACTCGCCGCCACCATCGCCATCAAAACCGGCGACCTCACCCGCGCTGAACACCACATCCTGGCGCTCACCAGGCTCGAGCCCGACCGCGAAATCCACACCCAGCGGCTCAACGCGATTCGCAAGCGTCTGGGAAACGCGCCCAACGGCGCCAACGCCGAAGGCTCATGACGCGAGCCATCGCGCAGCACAGCCCGCACACAGCCCTCATCGGCCGTGTTCCATCCTGAGCATGTCCTTCATTTCCGTCCTCAGTGCGCCCTCGGCGCGACCTCACCGCGACCATTGCGGCGACTGCCGCTGCTCGCCCGTCTCGTCCGGGCCAAGCAACTTTGCCTCAACATGCCCGAGCGCACGAGCCACCAACTCGCCACGGCTCGAAGCGTTCAGTTTGCGATGCAAACTCTTCACATGGTCATGCACCGTGTGCGGCGAGCGACCAAGTTCATCGGCAATCTCACGCACGCTCTTGCCCAGCAACAAATGCTGCAATATCACCTGCTCCCGCGCCGTGATCCACTGCGTCGAGTCCGATGGGCTTTGCCCGATCGCCATGTTGGCCCGCCGCGCCAATGACGGCAACACCGCAGACAACGCGTCGGCGTGCGGCCCAAGATCCAGCCGCAGCCCGCCTGTGTGCGCAATCTCAACCACCATCACCCGGCCCGCCGTGCGATAGTCCGTCCCCAGCGCCACTACACCCAGCAACATCCCCGCAGAACGTACCGCGTCCCACCGCTGACCAAGCGGCGAGCCCGCATACTCCGCAGGCAACCCAAACTGCTCGGGCGTGCCAACACGGGCGCCGCTCTGCGCCAGATCGCCCGGCGCCCACGACAGATGCCGAGCCTGATCCAGATTCGTCCGAACTCGCGTCAGCGCCGCGTCGCTCGGATCAATCGGCAGC
>JBGSRG010000086.1:0-8813 GCA_041737685.1 Phycisphaerales bacterium
CTGAGCGCCAGCAATTCGGCATCAAACTCAACCCGTTGATCATCCGCCAATCGTGCCAGCGCTTGCATGTACATTACCACTGCCCGCTGAACCGCTCGCATGCGACTGGCATCGGCCCGAGCCACCAGCAGCGCCGCCTCGAGCACGTCCGCGTCGGCTTTGCTCACCGCAAATCCGATCGAACGCTCCACCGATTCCGGCCCCAAGTTCGCCACCTCCGCAGAATCCACCGCCCCCGCCGAGAGCGCGGCGAAGTCCCGAACCGAACTCAACTCGACGCATCCGAACATCCCGGCCATCCCCCAAACCCCGCCCAGCCGGGCTCCCCACATCGCAACCGCGGCCAGAGCCCACAGCAGCGAAGTCGCCCGCTGCTCAGCCCACACCCCGATTCCGTCATTTCTTGTAAGCATTTTGTAATGCTAACACAATACGATCAAGATGCAAGCCGCTGACTCCAATTTCTCGCAATGTGGAAAACCAGTGGATTGCCCAATGCACTCCGGCACTCCGGCACCCGCCTCCCAGCCACACCGTCGCCTCGGAGCGAGTCCCGATCCGCCAACCTGCGCCCTGCCACTACCCTCAACCGCTATGCCGCTCGCCCAGCCACCAAACCCACTCACCCCTCCCACACCCCCCACAGCATCCCTCGCCCCACTCCCAATTCCCGCCGACCACCTCGAACTTCAACACCAGCGCCTCATCATCACTGGCGGTGCCGGCTTCCTCGGACGGGCAATTGTCAATCTGCTCAAGCATCGAGGCGTGCCCGCCTCCAACATCCGCGTCATTCGCAGCGCTGAGTTTGACCTCACCAGCTCCGACGCCGCTGCGCAGATGTTCGCGAGCGCTTTCCACAACCAACCCGCCGACGTGGTGATCCACGCCGCGGGCCGTGTCGGCGGCATCGGCGCGAACCTCGCCGACCCCGCCGGGTTCCTTCATGACAACCTCGCGATGGCGATGAACGTGATCGAACAGGCCAGGCGCTGCGGTCTTGCCGAGCGCTCGGGCAAAGTGGTCTTTGTCGGTTCGGCCTGCTCATACCCCGGCCAGGCCAGCGTGCCCTCACGCGAGAGCGACCTCTGGAACGGCTATCCCGAGCCGAGCAACGGACCCTACGGCGTGGCCAAGCGCGCTGCCGGCGAACTGTTGCGGGCCTATCACCGCCAGCACGGATTGCAGAGTGCCTGGCTCATTCCCACCAACATCTACGGTCCGGGCGAGACCGACGACCCCTCGCGCAGCCACGTCATCGGAGCGCTCGGGCGCAAGTTCAAGGAGGCCGTCGCGAGCAACGCAACGACGGTCACCTGCTGGGGCACGGGCAAACCCACTCGCGACCTGTTGTTCGTCGACGACGCCGCCGAGGGCGTGGTCACTGCCGCGGAGCGCATCAGCGATCCAGAACCGATCAACCTCGGTTCCGGACGCGAGACAAGCATCCTTGAACTGGCGCAGACCATCGCACAACTTCTGGGCTACACGGGTCGGATCGAGTGGGACACCACCAAGCCCGACGGTCAGATGCGACGCGTGCTGGACCCGAGCCGGGCCGAGGCGGTCATGGGCTGGAAGGCTCGCGTCGGTCTTGAATCGGGGTTACGCCGAGCGCTGGGCGTGTGAAGCAACGCATCGGTCTTTCGTGGCACCGGGCTTCGGCCCGGTGTTCCTGCCTTGGTCGTCTGCTCTCACAAACCAACGCCCAATGGTGCGGTGTCACATCTTCGCCGCAGCGATCAAGCCCCTCAACTCATTCCGGGTCCGCCTTCATCGACTTCGCCGAGTCAAACACTCGGAAGGAATAGTCCGCGCCCCAGATCGGGAACCGGACAATCCATCGCAAGTGACGGAACGCGCTGCGCTCGCCCGAGACACTCCGAATCACATGGTCGATCAGCGCATCGTGCCTCTTGAAGCCCGGCGGTGCCGCTTCATCGCTCTCCGCGAGCGAATCAAACAGCAAAGGCACGTCATGCAAACGATCGTGCCAGCGTGCGGCGGTCTCGCCGCGAACCGGACCGGCGAAGCCCAGAAAGTACGCCCCGCTGCTGGTGGGGCCGTTCTTGCCCAGCGACTTTGGCAGCAGCAGATCCAGACACAGCCGGCGCGTCGGCACACGAACAATCGCATGTGCATCGATATCGTCGCTCTGTGGCTTCTCGTTCGCGCGAATGCCCACGAACACGTCGATCGGGCGGCGAGTGCCGTCGACGCCCGCATCCCAGTCGAGGATGTCGCGGGCAAAGCCCTCTTCGCCCTGCGTGATGATGCGCGGGAACGGATCGCTGCTGAACTCCGGCAGCAAGGCATAGAGGTTCAGGCCGCTCGGCCGATCAGCGTCGAGCGACTGAAAACCGCGGCCGATCTTGTCGCTCAGTTGCCACAAGAAAGTCACCGGCAAGTGCGCATGGCCCGCGCGAAGCCCAACATGACCGGAAACGACCGTAATCCCGCGCCCGTGCTCGGCCTGCAGGTCCGGCGAGATGCACTGCACGATCGAAAGCGTGTCTGACCAGACCCCCGTAACTCCTCGAGCACTGTCGAACATCGCCTTTCGGGTGCCCAGGTTTGTGTCCTGCGTGCCCGCTCCGACGTTCATAAACGCCGCGACATACCGCCGGGCCTTGGCCTGCGTGCCGCCCAGAAGCCCGATGAGTTCGTCATAACTCTGCACACTTCGCAGCGCAAGAGTGCGAACTTCTCGGCTCTCACACCGCCCGGCGATCGCGTTCAGCGTGCGCTCCAATCCGCGCACGCCCGGCAGCGCATCGAGAATCTCAAGCGGATCCGCGCCCGTCCGCGCTGCCGCGATCACACGAAAGCACAGCGGCTTGGGCACCCCTGTCCATTCGCTCATTCGCGTCACGGCGCGATGCTCAACCGGCACGGCACCGAGCACTTGCATGATCTCAAAGCGAAGCCGCTCGGCCAGACGACGAATCCGCGCGACCTGACCGTCATCAAGACCCTTCGTCGAATCAACACTTTGTGAGTGATCTGTTCGCATCATTTCAAGCGGTCGAGCGTGGTCCAGACCGCGCTGCATCGGCGGTTTCCAAGCACCACCATACCGCGCGAGGGACATCGGCACAAGTTTCTCAGAAATATCTTGCACATTCGACCGATCATGATATCTTGTTTCTGAGAAACCTAATGCCCGTGTTTGGCGGCACACTCGCCCGCCAATCGCACGCGGCACCTTCACGATCCATCCGGTCACTTCGATTCAATACAAGGAGCGCACGCATGACCAGCACACGATCGAGCGTCCACTCTCCCAGCAGCCTGATCGCCAAGGTGGGCATCGCAATGGGCCTGACCGCCGGCGTCGCGTTGATCCCCTCTATCGCGATGGCTCAGGTTCCCTTCCTCGTCAAGAACATCAACCAGACGGTCAACGCGACCGCCAGCAGCTCGAACCCCTCCAGTTTCGCGCAAGTCGGCGGCCAGACCTTCTTCATCTCCGCTGGCGAAGGCAAAGGCAACGAACTCTGGATCAGCGACGGCACGCCCGCCGGCACAACCCTCATCAAGGACGTCAATCCCGGCTCGGCAAACGGCGCATCCGGGCCGCTCTTGCCCTTCAATGGCGGCGTGCTCTTCTCGGGCAACGACGGCACCACGGGCAACGAACTCTGGTTCTCTGACGGCACCGCATCGGGCACGGTGCTGCTGCTCGACATCAGCCCTGGCACCACGGCCTCATCGCCCAACACGTTCGTAGACATGGGCTCATATGCGCTCTTCACGGCCAACAACGGCTCGGCCAATGGCAACGAACTGTGGCGCACCGACGGCACCATTGCCGGAACGTTCATGGTCAAGGACATTTTCCCCGGCCTCTCGGCCAGCTCACCCGCTGGCACTACGCGAATCGGTTCATTCGCGTACTTCCGTGCCCAAGGCTCGCTCGAAAGTGGCGGCACCAACTTTGAACTCTGGCGCACCGACGGCACCGACGCCGGCACGTTCTTGGTCAAGAACATCCGCGTGGCAACGTCCAGTTCCACCGGATCCTCCTCGCCCGCCGGTTTCACGGAGTTCAACGGCTTCGTGTACTTCGCAGCCAACGAAGGTTCCACTGCCGGCCGAACGGGTGTCGAACTCTGGCGCACCGACGGCACCGAAGTCGGCACCACGCTGGTCTCTGACATCAACACCGGCACGGGAAGCGGACTGGGCAACACACCCACGATCGTCACCTTCAACAACAAACTCTACTTCTTTGCCGCGCCGCCCACAACGGGCTTCGAGCTGCACTCCTACGACGACGTGAACGGCGTGCAACTTGTCGCCGACATCAACCCCGGCACCACACAGTCAAACCCCAACAATCTGACGGTCGTCGGCTCGCAGCTCTTCTACACCACCTCTTTCTCCGGTTCGGGCACCAACATCACAGTCTCCGACGGCACCGGACCGGGCACGTCCATCGTCGCCGCTGTGCCCGGCGGTTTCGAGACCATCGTCGGCGGCTTGACGGTCCATCAGGGCCGAGTCTTCTTCGCGGCCGACGATGTTGTTGACGGTTCGGGCAGCACCATCAGCGAGTTGTGGGTCAGCGACGGCACGGTCGGTGGCACTCAGCAGGTCGCTGATCTGGTCCCCGGCACGCCGGGAAGCCAGCCGCAGAACATCTTCAGCACCGGCACGCAGGTGCTCTTCTCAGCGCTCGCCTCCACTCCCGACGTCGGACGCGAACTCTGGACCACCGACGGCACAACGCCGGGCACGGTGCTCTTAAAGGATCTCAATCCCGGCGACTTCAACACGTCGGCCATCGCCTCCATGGCCGAACTCAACGGCCAACTGATCTTCAGCGCCGACGACGGTCTGGCCGGCAAAGAACTCTGGACTTCTGACGGCACAGAAGCCGGCACAAGCCTGCTCCTCGACATCGCCGGCGGCCCGGCGGCTTCCAGCCCCGCCGATCCCGGTGTCACGTTTCCCGACGGCTTTGTCGCTTACAACGGGGCGTTGTTCTTCAACGCACTGGTGCAGAACGTCTTCGGTATCGAACTCTGGCGAACCGACGGCACCGAGCCCGGCACCCAACTGCTGCGCGATATCAACGTGCTCGACCAGACCGACTTTGCCCCAGAGCCCGCGGGCATGACCGTGCTCAACGGTCAACTGGTCTTCCGCGCTCGCGAGCCCTTCACCGCCGGCGGCGCAGGCTCAGAACTCTGGACCTCGGACGGCACCAGCGCAGGAACCATGCTCCTCGCCGACATTCGGCCGGGCGGAACCAACGACTCGGACTCGTCCTCCACGCCGCAGAACATCACGTTCTTTGACCGCCCCGATCCGTTGCTGGACTGGATCTTCTTCTCGGCCACGGCCAACACCACGCTGGGCAACGAACTCTGGCGCTCCGACGGCACCGCCGCGGGCACCGTGCTGGTCAAGGACATCCGCCCGGCGAGCCCCTTCAACTCAAACCCCGCAAACCTCGCGCAAGTCGGCGACAAACTCTTCTTCAGTGCCTTTGACTCGCAGGGCAACGAGCCGTTCGTCTCCGACGGCACCGACGCCGGCACCTTCCAACTGGTTGACCTTCGCACCGGCACTTTGTCCTCAAACCCCGGCCCCCTTCGCCCATCTCAACAGCCTGGCCATCTTTCAGGCTGATACAGGCACTTCCGGGGCGGGCACCGGCGTCAGCCAGCCCGTCGGACGCGAACTCTTTGGCTCCGACGGAACCACCGCCGGAACGTTCCGCATCAAGGACATCCGTCCCGGAACGTCGAGCGGGCTTGCGTCCAACGTGGTCTTCGCCAAACTCGGTGGGTTTCTCTACTTCGCCGCCAACGACGGCGTGAACGGCAACGAACTGTGGCGCACTGATGGCACAGAGACCGGCACCACGCTCTTTGCCGACATCAACCCCGGCTCGGGCGATTCACTCCCCACTTCGCTCACTGTCATCGACGGCGTGCTCTACTTCTCGGCAAGCGACGGCGGCGGCACCGAGCCTTACTCGAGCGACGGCGTAACGGTCACGCTGCTGGGCGATATCAACCCCGACGGAGCCTCCGCCCCCACGCTCTTCACCAAGGCCGGCAACCGCGTCTTCTTCTCTGCAAACGACGGTCCTAACGGTGCTGAACTGTGGGCCATCGATCTAACCATCACGCCGGCACCCTGCCCCGGCGATTACGACAACTCCGGCAGCATCGATCTGCTCGACCTGCTCGCCTTCAACGGCGATTGGTCCAGCAATCTTGGCCAGAGCGTTGCACCAGGAACCAACGGCGACTACAACAACAGCGGCACGGTCGATCTGCTCGACCTGCTTGCCTTCAACGGTGATTGGTCCAGCAATCTCGGCCAGGCGTGTCCATAAGCCACTCATCGCCGCGCCTCACGGCTTCTTGCAGCACCAGTGCCGACTGAAGCATCGCGACCCCCACTCTAACTCAGTTGGAGAACTCAAGCATCCCGTACTTGCATGAAAAACGGTCTCATCGCACATCAACTGGATTCCGACCGAAACCGTAAGCCGTTATGGCCGGTCTGTCTTCGAGAAGTCAGCGGCCGTTCCGCCCAGACGCGGGTGGGTGCCAGGCCAGTTTGATTCTGGCGGGCCACCGGCTAAACAGCGCCCCGCGACCCACAGGTAACTCCGTGAACCGACTTCCAGATCCGTCATAACTCATTGTAGGGCATCATTTTAACACTTTTTGACGTTCGCTGAAAGACCACAAAGAACGCGCCAACACAGAAATCTCTGATCGGAACTTGGACTAGGGCTTGCCCGTGTCTGGAGGTCATGTTATCCTGCTCGCCTCAACTCGGGCGCATCGCCACGAGTTAAACATCCTCAAGAAGGGAGGCGACGTGATCTCAAAAGTTTTTGTGGCCGTAATGTTCGTTGCGGGTATCGCCAACGCACAACCGCGCACTGAAATCGTCACCCAAACTCAGACGAGTCTTCCGGCGATCAATCAGCAACTTTCGATTTCAGATTCTGGCGCTGTCGCATTCACAGGCGTCGACCAAGCATTCCTGAGTCAACTCTTCTTGTCTGAGGTGCCCGGTACGTTCGCGTCGGTTTCGGGCAACGTTTCGGCTTCAAGAAACTATCTCGGCGCGTCAATCGCAGACGACGGAACCGCAGTGGCCGCGAGAGAAAGAGTCAGCGGTGCTCCGCCCGCATTCATCGTTCGGCGCTGGGCGATCCCCGGACCGGTGTCAGCCATCGTCGGTAGTTCTGTTCAAAGCGACTTCGATTCCGCGCTGGGCTTTACGGATATCAACAACTCGGGTGTTGTGGCCTTTCCCGGACTGGTAGAAGATTCGACGTTCACGGCGTTGTTCGGCTCAGCCCAGCGACCGAGCTTCGGCTCGATCGATCGTTTGCAGGAGTTCACCGGGATCGCGACCATCCGCCCGAAGATTGCCAACGACGGATCGATCGTATATCGGGGACCAACGCCCGCTCCATCGGGGCAGATCCTTGTTCACACTGTCGGCGCATCAGGCAACCCCGTCAGAATTGTTGGGACCGAGTTCACGTCTCTGGGCTTCTCCCCCGCGATCAGTCCTTCCGGCCGAGTGGTGGCCTTCGCTGGCGACCTTTCAACGAGCGGCGCGCAGCAACTCGCCACAGCGCAGCTAGGTGTGACTTATCCCGACGGCACCGCGCTCGTCCCCGCTCCGATTACGCCAGGTCCAGGCGTGTTCATCGCGATCAAGGTCGATGCAGTTGGCGGATCTCGCTGGATCGTGCAACGAATTGCGGGCACCAACGGCAACGGTCAGTTCGATCCAGGCGAAGTTCGGTTGTCTTCCAACGTCGATGCTGGAGCAATCGTCGGCTTCTTGCTGGATGCTGGCCTGGGTGTGACAGACGCAACATGCAACGATCCAACCATCGGCGTTGCCTTTCTTGCCAGTGCAGTCCAGCAAGCGGGAGCCACTCCCGGTGCTGCGATGCTCTCAGTGATGCTGGCCCGAGTTTCGATTCAGTCGCTTGATGCCGCAGCGCCGAGCATGCCCAGTCCGCCTCTCGACCTCACTCGACCCACAGTCCTTGGCCCTGTCACGATCGCTCGCGTGCTCGCCGCCGGACAGCAGATCGACGGAATCGCCGATCCTTTGCAGGACTTCTCGCTCTACAACCCGATCAATCAGCAGCGTCAAATCGCGGCGTGGACATCTTCCGGCGGATCGAACGCGGCCATCCTGCGCGCGGAGTACCCGCACCTGTTCCGACAGATGCGTCAGAACGATGCTACTTGGAGCGGACAGCGGATCGTTCCGGCAACGGCGGGGCCGGCAACCTTTACTTTCGGGACATCTGGTTGCACGATCACCGCGCTCGCAATGGCATCGAGTTGGATGGGGCTCGACGCGACACCCACATCGATGCGGGACTGGCTGCTGCGACAGCGTTTGTTGAACCCCAAAGATGCGGAAACGCAAGTAGCTCAGTTCTTCGCACGCAACACGGCGCCGGGGCTCGCCTGCTGCCGCATGATTCGGGTGCAACCCCGCCCGACGATTCCGCGCCCGTTCGATTCGATCGCTGATGCACTGCGAACACAAACCACTCCCGTGTTGCTGTGGGTGCCCAGTACGACTCGAGATGCCAAGCGTGTTCAAGCCGGTCAAGGTCACTCCGTCTTGGCCTATGCGCTCTCACCCACGGCCGCACCGACCGGCCCGGTGCAAGCATCCGACATCCTCATCGCCGACCCAATGAACTGGCCCGACCGATACACCGACGGCGTGAGTGGCCGATGGGATCGGTCGGGCATACTCAGCCAACTCACGCTGGCCGACTACTTTGACCGAATCAACAC
>JBGSRG010000095.1:0-2121 GCA_041737685.1 Phycisphaerales bacterium
CGCCGCCGTCCACCACGCCGTCGCCAGCCTCGCCGTTTGAGCCAGGCTTGCCTCGAGCGCCAGCCTTGCTGTGCGCACTGGCCATGCCCTCAAGTTTGGCTTCCAGCACGCTCACCCGCCCCACCGCGCGCACCACCGTCATCCGGCCATTCATCACCGCCAGACCCGCCGAGTCATAGCCGCGATACTCCAGCCGCTTTAAGCCCTCAATCAAAAGCCGACGCGCGGGGTTCGAGCCAAGATAGCCAACGATTCCACACATGATTCCAACTCCTCTTGCAAGCCCACCATCGCGGCGACTCGGAATGACTCATGATCTAAGACCACTCGCTCCCATGCCGACGGTCGTCGACGCTTGACAACGTTCAACTCGCCATTTGGGTCGCGTCAGGAACTTCGCGCTCAACTCTCTTTCCATCGACCACGCGGGCACCGCAACCGAGCCAACCGACCGCGAACGCGTTGCACGCACGCCGCGCCCCCTCCGAACATCGCAACAAGCCCCGAACAACCGTGATTATCGGACTCTCATCCGCTCTCAACGCCGGAAACTCCCCGCGCAACCACACTACAGGAACGGCCCTGTCCGGCAGAACAATGCCGATCGACACCGGCCACGCTGCTACGAAGCCCCCCACCCAAAGGATCATTCGCTCCCCGCGATTTCTGCTCAGATGGCCAGGGCCATCAACGTCCAGCGCCGGCCGCGCCCGCAAATCGCGCCACGATCCAGTCGCTGACCGCGTTCAGCGCTGTCGGGTTCATCGTTTCGGGCGTCGTTGCGTAGAGAGCAATTGAACCATTGGGTACCAACTGAAACAAGTGATTCAGTCCCGGAAGTTCCCGCACTGTCACGTCGGGGTTCCCGCTCGTCTCCATCGCCGCACGCACCGCCGGCAAGTTCTGCTTCGGATCCACCTGCACGTCCAACTCGCCATTGAGCGCAAGCACCGGACAGCGAAGCGCCGTCAGGTCCGGCACCGGGTCATCCCGCAGAAAGTCCTTGAACCACGCTGAGCACAACTGCTCAACCTGCTGCGTGAGCCCCTCCTCCATCGCCGCTTTCTGCGACTCATCCTCCGGAATCGACTGCCCCGTAGCATCCATCTGCGCAGTCACCAGCACCCGCATCAGTTCGGACGCCCGCTCGCGCGAGCAGTCATCATTCATCGCAACAAACAGTTCGCTCGCCGCAAGCCTCACCCGCGCCGCCGCCTCTGCCGTCGCCCCGCTCGAGAGCATGATCAGTTCATTCTGCCTTGCCAGCAATTCGTGGCCCGGCACCGCTGGCCCGGCAAGCAGAACCACAAACTTTACATCCGCCGAGCGTGCCGCCACCATGGGCGCCACGCGACCGCCCTCGCTGTGACCGATCAGCCCAACCGGACCAACGTCCGCTCGCCCACGCAGATATCGAACGCACGCCTCAGCGTCAATCGCAAAGTCCCTCATCGTTGAACCGGCATACACGCCCCCCGACTCCGCCGTGCCGCGATCGTCATAACGCAGCACCAGAACACCCGCTCTGGTCAGATGATCCGCCAGCACCGCAAACGGCCGGTGGCCCAGCAGTTCCTCATCGCGATTCTGCGGGCCACTGCCAGTGATCAAGATCGCTGCAGGAAACGGCCCCTCGCCCTTCGGTCGCGTGATCGTCCCCGCCAGCAGAAATCCATTCGGCTCCGCCCCATCATTCCTCGCAGTCGCCGTGCCAACGGGAATACTGGCCTGCTCAACAAGGTATGGGAACGGCGGCTGCGGATCCTGCGGCCGCCGAGCGGCCTCAAGTTCACCCCGCTTCAGCGAAAACGTGGTCTTGTACTGCCCCTGCACAAAGTTGCCCGAGATCGACCGACCATCCGCGTCCACCTCGCCATCAAACGTCGGATCGCCGGGAATCTTCGCGATCGCAAAGCCCACGCCATCACCCTTCACCGTCACGTTGCCGAGCGCAGCGCCTTTCACGCCCTGCTGCGGAATATCGATCGTGCCCGACCACACACCCTCACCGTCCGCCGCTGCCTCGCGCGCGAGCACCACGCTGATCTTCAATGCCATGCCCGGTGTGTCAATCTGCCCCGACCATCGTCCCGCGACGCTCAAAGCCTGATTCTCGGCCGG
>JBGSRG010000302.1:0-6409 GCA_041737685.1 Phycisphaerales bacterium
CATGGTGCAGAAGAAGGGAGAGGCGTGGCCGGGCCGGGCCGCTGGCTCGTATCTCGCGCTGTTCGCCCTCGTTGGCCCGTGCCGCGTCGGCCTTCCGCCCCCCCGTTTGACCGCTGGCAGAGCCTGGAAGTCCGAAACCGGACTTCGATGGCACCCAGGACAACCACCCGCATCGCGACGCGGTGCCGGGTGGGGGTTGCAAAGAGCGTGTTCCGTGGGTGCGGCGACGCCGCGAAGGGTCGCGAGTTTGGCGGCCGGTGCGTGCGTGATTGGTTCGCGGGCTGGGGAAGCCTAGAGTTTGTGTTACGGCCGTTGTGCCGTGCCGTTGTTCCTTCGCGTGTTGCGAGGGCGGCTGTGTGGATCAACCCCTTACCGCTTGATGCTTTGCTTGCTCGACGTGAACGCTTTGGCCGGTCTGTGCGGCCGGGAGAGACCTTCTGGTTTTTTTTAGGCGTGAGCGGGCGTTTGGGTTGCGGCGAATGGCCGCAACGGACGCGAGAGCAGGCCCCGGACCAAGATGGGTCGGACTTTGACCGGACGTGGACTCTGCGGAGCGTGCCCGATGGTGGCATTGTCGGCCGTGGTGGGTCTGGTTTGAGCGGAGCGAACGAGCGGACACCGAGCGCCCGGGTCGGTGGCTGAGGGGCTTCATTGTTTGACGGGCGAGTGCAGCACCCATGATTGACGAAAACCTGATTGCAAGTCTTGGATTGATAGATGATGAGGCGTCGGCGATTTTGACGGAGGCGTTGGGTGTTCCCGCCGAGGGCGACGGGAGCATGGAGGCGTTTCTTGGTCGGCAGATCGCGTCGTTCACGCCGAACTCGATTCTGGAAGGTCGGGTGATCGGGTTTACGGACAGCGAGGTGGTGGTGGACGTTGGGATCAAGTCTGAGGGCTTGATTCCGCGTGAGGAATTTGACAACGCCGACGAGCTTCGCACCAACGACAAGGTGCAGGTTCTGTATGAGGGGCTTGACGAGGACACCGGGATGGTGATCTTGTCGAAGCGCAAGGCGGATCGGATGCTGAACTGGCAGCGTCTGATCGACACGACGCGCGAGGGCGACGTGGTGTCGGGCAAGGTGCTGAAGAAGATCAAGGGCGGGCTGCTGGTCGACATCGGCGTGCCGGTGTTCTTGCCGGCGTCGCAGGTGGACGTTCGGCGGCCGGGCGAGATTGGCGATTACATCGGTCGGGAGATTCGCGCTGCGGTGCTGAAGATCGACACCGAGCGTCGGAACATCGTCATCTCGCGTCGGAAGCTGATCGAGGAAGAGCGCGAGAACGCCAAGAAGCGGCTGATGGAGAACCTGAAGGAAGGCCAGCTGGTGACGGGCGAGGTGAAGAACATCGCCGAGTTTGGCGCGTTCGTGGACCTGGGCGGCATCGACGGGCTGCTGCACATCACGGACATGTCGTGGGGCCGGATCAACCATCCCAGCGAGATGCTGAAGATGGGTCAGAAGATCGAGGTCAAGGTTCTGAACATCGACCGCGAGAAGGAGAAGATCGCGCTCGGCCTGAAGCAGAAGGAAGTCTCGCCCTGGGAAGAGATCGAGAAGAAGTACCCCGTGGGTTCGCGGATTCACGGCGAGGTGGTCAACATCATGTCGTACGGCGCGTTCGTGCGGCTTGAGCCGGGCATCGAGGGCCTGGTCCACATCTCGGAGATGTCGTGGACGCGCCGCGTGAACCATCCGTCGGAACTGGTGCAGCCGGGCAACCCGGTTGACGTGGTGGTGCTGGACATCAACAAGGACAAGCAGGAAATCTCGCTGGGCATGAAGCAGACGGAGATCAATCCGTGGGAGTTGGTGAGCGAGAAGTATCCCAAGGGCACGGTGATCAACGGCACGGTTCGGAACCTGGCCAACTATGGCGCCTTCGTGGAGATCGAGCCGGGCATCGACGGCTTGCTGCACGTCTCGGATATCTCGTGGACGAAGAAAGTGACGCACCCCAACGAGGTCTTCAAGAAGGGCGACCAGTTGCAGTGCGTGGTGCTGGACGTTGATCAGGAGAAGCAGCGTGTGGCGCTGGGCCTGAAGCAACTGACGGAGGATCCGTGGCTGCACGCGATTCCCGATGCGTACAAGCCGGGCATGGTTGTTCGCGGCAAGGTGACGAAGATCACAAACTTCGGCGTGTTCGTGGAGTTGGAGTCGGACCTGGAAGGCCTGCTGCACATCTCGGAACTGGCGGACCACAAGGTCGAGAACCCGATGGACGTGGTGAAGCCCGGCGACGAGGTGGACGTGAAGATTCTTCGGGTCGATATCGAGGACCGCAAGATCGGGCTCTCGCTCAAGCGTGCGCAGTGGGGCGACACGGAGGGCGCACCGGTGGAGGGTGACCCGAACCGAGCGGGCGCGAAGACCAAGTCGCCCAAGCGTGGCGGCATGGACGACCACGGCGCGATGGGCACGGACAAGATTTCGATGTGAAGTCCGAGGTTGAGCTGATCTGAGAGTGTCGCGGTGTGTCCCGCGACGGGAAAGTTGTTACGAGGCCGGCGGTCGAGGGATCGCCGGCCTTTTTGCTGCGCTTAAGAATCAAGGCTGGTGGGCGTTTGGTGGGCATGTAAGCGGTTTACGGGAGGGAATGTGCTTGTCTCGGGCGACGGTCACGAGCTTTCATCGCGCCGGGCGAGCGCGGCGGGTTGTGGGGAAGTTGATTGTCTGGGGGGCGAAAGTGTGATATCTTCATGGACGATGCAAGCAGGTGGCACCGGCGAGCATGGGCGTAGTGGTCGGATGCGAAGTGGCTTGTGCGCGCGGACTGGGGGGCGGGCCGAATCGCGGGCTGACGTTGGGGCTGATCGCGCCGGTGGGTTTACACTGATCGAACTGCTTGTGGTCATCGCGATCATCGCGATTCTGGTGAGCCTGTTGTTGCCGGCGATTCGGCGTGCGCGAGAGTCGGGCTACACCGTGAAGTGTCTGAGCAATCAGCGACAGATCGGCCTTGGGCTGACGATGTACGCCGACACCTACAAGGAGTTCACGCCCAGAGAGAGCGGGTTCTCGCAGCCGCCGGGGGTGACCGATCAACGAAACTATGACCCGCCTTGGCCGTTTGTGCTGCGGCCGTTTGTGGATGGCCGCGTGCCCATCAAGTCGCCGTGGGAGGATCTTCGCGGCGGCGTGGGCGATTTGTTTTCTCGTAGCGAGTATTACCGTGATCCGGCGCGGCGCCCGGACCAGCACAACATTCACTACGTGAACAACGGCATCGCGTTTCGCGGGCCGGGCCAGGTGAATCAGTTTGCCAAGCGCCCGACACCCATGCACAAGTATGCCCGACCGTTTGACACGCTGTATCTGTCGTGCTTTACCGACGATGCGAACCGTGTTCACGCCAGCGGCTGGTACACGGCGGGCACAACCGACTGGGCGATCGCGCGGGTGTATGACATGCACCATGCCAGTAATGTGATAGGCGGGGTGAGCACGCAGCGGGGTTCGCAGCGAATCGCGGCGAATCGGCATCGGAGCGGCGCAAACGGCGTGTTCTTGGATGGGCACGCGCAGTTGGTGCCGAAGAATGAACTGACGTCGCTGTCGCGCTGGGACGATGGTGATTACAACCCGGACGGCCCGCCGCGGAATTATCCGTGAGGGTCGGTGGTTGTGCTTTCGCCGCTGTGCGTGTGAGCGAGGGCTGTGAGCTGGCGCGGGTGATTTGGTCGGAGAGATTGTGATGAGTGTTCGCGGCTCGGTTTGGCGGCGGACCATTGTCAACCCCAAGCATTGGAACCCGCGGCGGAGATGTCGGTAGGCTCTGGTGTGGGGCGTGTATGGGGCATGAGCGGAGAGCGCGCGTGCCGCGTGAATGGCTGTTGATCGTCGCTGCGGGTCGAGCACGATTTCACACGGCGACGAGCGGGATGGCCGGCGTAGCATTGCCGCCCTCCTTCGCCGCGATAGAGTGTGTGTGCGTGGGTTTGATACGGTCAAGAACGGCGTACGGTGCGGCGAGATGAGAGGCATGAAGGGGCATGTGGAAGTGATGGTGGGGGTTGGTGAAGGCGTCGAGACGGAGATCTAGAGCCATGATTCGCAGAACATTTCTGGTGCTGGTGCTTGCGGTGACGGCGATGAATCTGAGCGTGCTGAGCGCGCGGGCAGATGAGCCGATGAAGTCGGCTGATCCGGCGATGAAGCCCGAGCAGAAGCAGGCTGCGCCCAAGCAGACCGAGCCCGAGACCGATGGCGAGAAGAAGCAGGACGGGGAAGGATCGAAATCAGAGGAGAAAGCCGTGAGCCAAGAACCCAAGATGTATTACGTGAAGTTCGTGACGACCAAGGGGGACATCGTGATCGAGCTGGACAACGAGAAGGCGCCCATTTCGACCAAGAACTTTCTGGCGTACGTGGACAAGGGCTTTTACAACGGCACGATTTTCCATCGCGTCATCCCCGGCTTCATGATTCAGGGCGGCGGCTTTACGCCCGACATGAAGCAGAAAGAGACCGACAAGCCCATCAAAAACGAGTGGAAGAACGGGCTAAAGAACTTGCGAGGGACGCTGTCGATGGCGCGCACCAGTGCGCCGGACTCGGCGACGAGCCAGTTCTTTCTGAATGTGGTGGACAACGCGTTTCTGGATCAGTCGCGGGACGGGGCGGCGTACGCGGTGTTCGGTAAGGTTGTTGTGGGGATGGATGTTGCGGACCAGATCGTGGCTGTGCCGACCACGCGGTCGGGCGCTCACGGCGACGTACCGAAGGATCCGATCATCATCACGTCGGCGAGCCGGTTGAGCGAGGCCGACGCGAAAGCCGAGATGAAGGCTGCGCCAGAGCCTGCGAAGAAGTGAGCGATAGCCCGCGAGAACAAATGCTGATTGTGGTGAGTTGATTGGGGCACGGCCCAGAGACGGGGCAGCGCGACGATCACTTGGCCAGCGGCGTGACAAAGGGCAGGATGATCGAAACCGTGATGAGCACGATGATGATCCACTCAAGGATTTCCATCCTGCGTGCGGCAGATTCGTCGGAGAGTTTGCCGTAAATGCCGTTGAGAGTCGAGAGTTTGCGCTCGATTCCGGTGTCGCGTTCGGGCAGGTGGAAGCGGCGCGCGGCGAGCCGGTAGACGCGGGCGAGGTATTGATCACCGACGAGTTTGATGGCGTTGTTGACACCCTCGAAAAGCACAGCGGAATCGACTTGGAGTCGCGCGACCTGCTTCATGCCGTTCCGTCGGTTGCTGGCGATTCGGCCCGTGGAGCGCCAAGAGGGCATGGTGCGGTCTTCCTGGTAGACGGCAAAGGCGTAGGCCTCGTCGAGCGCACGGTCGAGCCGATTGTCGAGCGTGCGCATCTCCAGCAGTTCCATGTTGGCGTACTCGAGGATGGAAACCACGTCGTCGCCGTCGGGATCGACCACGAGCGCCGCGTTCCAGTCGATGACGGCGACGTCGGCGGGGGTGTAGGTCGAGACATTGGCGAGCGCCTCGTCGGTCTCTTGCTCCGAGACTGGCGCGAGTTCTGCGCGCAGCAAGCGAGCGATGGAAGCGCGGTCTTGTCGCAGCGCCGACCAGATGCTCGGTTCAATCGGGCCGTTGTGTCGGGGTGCGTGATAGACGATGTAGTCTTCAACGGCCGGATCGATCGACGCGCGGCTCATGGCGCGGGCAATGAGTCTGGAGACCTTCTCGACCGCCTCGCGAGCGGCGGACTGAAAGTCGGCGTTGTCGTAGAGGCGCTGGCCGAGCGGTATCAGGCTGTCGATGGTGCCCGAGAATGGAATCTGGAAGCAGATGCTGATGCCGCCGAAGTCAAAGGCCAGGGCCTCGCAGGTGGGCTGATTCATCCAGTCCCCCAGGTTGATCTGCGGCGCCGGGAGCGTCATTCGGAGCGGGGTTGATTGGTAACCGAGGGAGGCGGGGGCGCGTCGGGTGACCCGAATGTTGGTTCGGCCGCCGCCATCGTCGGCACCGACGAGACTGGCTGCCAAGTCGAGGTCGATGGCGATCGCGGCATCGAAGGCAAACATGACGCGGCAGACGCCGGTGAGGACGGCCGGAGGCACGCGTTCAGAAGCGGTTGGAGGAGAAGCTCGAAAGCCGTCACCAAGGGCGGGCGCGTTGGCGAGCGAAGTGTTTGGGGATGACTCAGGCTGTTTGGGATCGCTCTGGGACATGGGCGGCATCCTACACCGGAGCGTGATTGGGGGGGGTGTTGGATGGAAGCGAAGTGACAGAGGAGGCGTATGTGGCGCAAACTCCGGCGGCGGGGGCTGCGGTGTGATACCCTCGGGCCGCGAGTCGGATGGTGAGAAAGGGGCGGATTTGACCGTCTCTCGAGTCTTGCTTGGCGTGAAGGGGCAGAGCGACGAGTCGGGCTGCGCATGAAGCACAAACTCGAACTGGCCATTCTGCCGCAGCCTAACAACACGACGTGTGG
>JBGSRG010000149.1:0-3692 GCA_041737685.1 Phycisphaerales bacterium
CTGAGCCGTAAGCCGGTCGCGTACAACCAATACTTCTGATTCTGAAACCCACGTGACGGGGACTACCCGTCACGTGAGCTGCCTCTCTCAAAGGTGTCGTGTTGTGGATGCGCCAACCTTTGGCGGCATCGAGATGCTAACAGAAACTCGCGATGACGCAAGCAAGATGTTGCTCGTTCATGTCAAGATTACCGGCGGCAAGGCGCGTTCAGCCGACACGCGCAGCACGCAACTTCCAGCGACGAACATCTGGGATGCGGGCGTTCACCGATGGCTTGTAGGGGGAAGAGGGTGGGCGCAAGCATTCGTTGAGGCGATGCGTCGCTCTCGCGCGGGCTTGCTCGCCACCAAGACGAGTTTGTTCGTCCACAAAAACAAACCCGCCGGGGGGCTTTCGCCACCCCGGCGAGAGAGAGTTCGTTGACGCTCGGGCTTTCACTGAATCGGTGAACCTGTGAAACCTTTGCGAACGTCAGGAAGTCATTCAGAATGTGCACGAATCGGCGTGCTGTTGCATCATCATCTACGCAAGATTCGGTTGAGCGGTTGACGTAAAGATCGAGCGCCGTGGCAGTTAGACCAGCCGAACGCCTTCGCGTAACACACCGAACGAAATCTATCGTGAACCCCTATTGCCAGCGGTGGTGCCCGCGTGCTTCATCCGTGAAGGCGCACGCGGATCCGACAGGCTGTCCGAAGAACATGGACGGGGAAAGTCTCTCTCGATCCCCACTTCAGGTGAAAGATAGCACGCTTCTGGGCACAGAGCAAAGAAAATGTGTGATTCTTGATGATTTGTAGGACTTTGTTCGTATTTCGAGACTGACGATCACTCGCGGCTCTGACCCTCTGTAGGGCCGCCTCGCTCAATGCGAGAGGTTCAGAGGCGTTGCAGAGAGTTCGTGCGCGTTGCGCAGAGTTGATGAGCCGGAGCCGCGGCGGTGAGCCAAGAGACAGGCACAGGGGAGTGCGCGAACACGCGAGCAGGCCGCCGACTTTCGTCTCGAACTCACACCAATTTGAGATCGGTGCTTGACCGCTGGATTGCCACGCTGATCTACGTGGTTCAGGGGCAAGCCGTGCCGAGATTCACCGACCAATCGGCGTTGGTTGAAGGTAAGCAGGTCGCTCGAGCAGTGAGTGGTGAAATCGCCGAGAAATCGAGCGAAAAACCGATCGTTCGGGTGCGCCGCTGGGAGGCCGCGAGCGTCTCTCAAGCGGCGTGGCGTCACTCTTGATCGAGAGGCCCCTACCGAAGATCGGCTGACCCGGTGAGTGCCGACCGATGGCCGAAGCGAACTCTCGAATAAGATGCAAGTGAGTGAGTCATTTCACAAGTCGGCCTCCAGCATCATGGGCCATTGGATTCGCTCGCATCGCCCACTATCATGCCCGCTCTTGTTGCCGCTGTAGCTCAGTGGTAGAGCGCACCCTTGGTAAGGGTGAGGTCAAGGGTTCAAATCCCTTCAGCGGCTTTTGCTTGCTTTCAGAACTGACTGGCCCTGCCGCTTGCGCGGGGAACAACGGGCTGGGGGCGGAAAGCAGCGCGGGCGAGAAGGCTTGGAAAGCGGGGCGGGCCACAGGCCGGGCGGCCTGCCTCTTCGCTCTCGGCGATTGAAACGGGGTTTTTGGTCAGCGCAAGGGCCGGCCTCGGACGGGTTGGACGGAGTTTGGTCATGAAATGGGCTGTGTCTGGGCCGGAACTGGACTGGTTCTGGGCTGAGAACGGGTCGCCACCGGCGGCAAAGATTGGTCCAACTCTGGTGGGCTGCCCCACTTGCCACACGCCCGGATGCGGCGAATCATCACTTTCCCCTTGAGGGGCGTGTCG
Source organism: Phycisphaerales bacterium (assembly GCA_041737685.1). GTDB lineage: Bacteria > Planctomycetota > Phycisphaerae > Phycisphaerales > UBA1924 > JAHBK01. Next base: position 1,832 of record JBGSRG010000149.1, read on the forward strand.
CGAAGGTCGCGGCGTCACTTTCGGGCTGTTGCGGATTGGATCGTAAAGTTGCTGAGGGGCCGCCGGCCTCTCGGTCGAAATGTCGAAACGGTATCAACACTTGAGCGTGGTCTGAACGGCCACCCCTATCGGAGAACAGCGTCATGGCCAAGGGTGTATTCGAGAGAACCAAGCCGCACGTCAACGTCGGCACAATCGGTCACATCGACCACGGTAAGAGCACCTTGACGGCGGCGCTTTCGGCACGCTCGGCAGCGCGCTTCGGCGGCATCATCAAGTCCTACGCCGAGATCACCAAGGGCGGCACGGTGCGTGACGCCAACAAGACGGTGACGATCGCGGCGTCGCACACCGAGTACGAAACCGAGAAGCGGCACTATGCCCACGTGGACTGCCCGGGCCACGCCGACTTCGTGAAGAACATGATCACGGGTGCCGCGCAGATGGACGGCGCGATCCTGGTGGTGTCGGCGGCCGACGGCCCGATGCCGCAGACCCGCGAGCACGTGCTGCTGGCGCGTCAGGTCGGTGTGCCTCACATCGTGGTGTTCATGAACAAGGTGGACCTGGTCGACGATCCGGAGTTGCTGGATCTGGTCGAACTCGAGATCCGCGAGCTGCTGAAGAAGTACGGCTTCCCGGGCGATGACACGCCGGTGATCCGCGGCCAGTCGAAGGCGGCGCTCGAGAACCCGCGCGACGACGCGATCTGCAAGCCCATCGACGATCTGTTCGACGCGATCGACAGTTACATCCCTGAGCCGCCGCGTGAGACCGACAAGCCGTTCCTCATGTCCGTCGAGGACGTCTTCTCGATCAAGGGCCGCGGCACCGTGGCCACGGGCCGCATCGAGCGTGGCGTGATGAAGGTCGGCGACCCGGCCGAGATCGTCGGCCTGCGTCCGAACAAGACTACGACCATCACCGGCGTCGAGATGTTCCAGAAGACGCTCGACCAGGGCATGGCGGGCGACAACGTCGGCGTGCTGCTGCGTGGCGTTGAGAAAAACGACATCGAGCGTGGGCAGGTTGTCTGCAAGCCCAACTCGATCAAGCCGCACGCCAAGTTCAAGGGCCAGGTCTACGTGCTGACCAAGGAAGAGGGCGGCCGTCACACGCCGTTCTTCTCGAACTACCGCCCGCAATTCTACTTCCGCACGACAGACGTGACCGGCTCAGTGAAACTCCTCGGCGGTGCCGAGATGTGTATGCCCGGCGACAACGTGGCCATCGAAGTGGATCTGGGCGAGAAGGCGGTCGCCATGGAGAGCGGGCTGCGATTCGCCGTCCGCGAGGGCGGCCGAACGATCGGTTCGGGCAGCGTCACCGAGATCATTGCCTGAGTGAATTGGGCCTGAGTGAATTGGGCCTGAGTGTTTTGGACCAAAGTGTGCCGGGCAACAGGCTCGGATTGATTGCAGGGTTGAAAGTTTGCTCGGTCGTTGAAGGACCGAACCGGCACAAGGCGTCCGCCCGATTGCGCGAGACGCCGTGACGAAGCCCCCAATGGACCCCCAACGGCCCGCCGGTGAACAAGCCGGCGGGCCGATTTGACGAAAGAGGATCACGATCATGGCAAAGAGTGGATCAGCGGCCCGCGAGTATGTGTGGCTGCAATGCACAGAAACCGGCGATCTGAACTATCGCACCGAAATCCGCACCAAGGGCGGTATCGGTGAGCGCGTGAAGGAAGGCTTCAAGAAGTACTGCCCCCGCCTTCGGCGGCATACGCTTCACAAGATCAAGCGCAAGTAATCGATCAGAAGTAAGCGTTTGGTTCGGGCTTTCCGGGCGGGACGGTCGACAGTCTCGGCGTGCGAGTGGTTCTGGTCCGGTGCGAGCAGGAACGTGACCCGGTCGC
>JBGSRG010000174.1:0-6451 GCA_041737685.1 Phycisphaerales bacterium
CCGACCGAGCCACCACCTGCGGCGGCCTCGGTGTCGCGAAGCAACGCCGCGAGATACTCACCGTAGAGCCTGCGGGGTACGAACGAGCCGCCCCCGATCTGCGGGTCTCGGGTGCGTGACCAGCGAAGGAAGTGATCGGGGTCTTCATCGAAGGCGCTCATGCGGCCTGCGGGCACATTCAGCAGGTGGGCCGCGTGGCCGGTGCCGTACGCAACTCCCGCCGTGAACCGACCGGTCCGCTCGAGCAGAACGATCTGATCAAACGCAACCGGGCTCGTCAGCGACTGACGGAGCACATGCACCGCCGTCATGCACCCGCTGAAGCCAGCACCAACGATCACCAACGTTCGCATGGTCCGTGGCTCCGAGATTGCCCCTCAACAACGGAAGAGCCAAGCGTTCGATCCGATTTCGTGCGTGGTTCAGTCCATGTCCATGCGGCACAGATCCTGCTCGCCGAGAAGCCGAAACTCCTTGCGCATCAAAATCTGTCCCGCGAGCGTGCCGTCGTCCACCGCGATCGCGATGCGAGGGTGAGCCGTGGACCCCGAGATGAGCGGGTAGGCGAACCGAATGTTCAACTCCGCCGTGAGAAGGTAGAGGCACATTCGCTCGAGCGTCTGGCCGCGGTCCAACTCGACCACGAGCACACCAAACTCACCGAACGGAAACTCGTGCTTGCGAAGAATTTTGCGGGTGTGATCGGAGTCTGACGTGATGAGCCGGACGATGGCACAATCGCTTGCATCGTGGACACTGAGCGCACAGAGATTGATCGGTGCGGACTCAAAAACCCGCAGCAGTTCGTGCAACTGCCCGACTTTGTTGTCTAAAAAGACGCTGAACTGGGTGACGCTCGGCGGGGAATAGCCCTTAGCGGTCTCTTGTCCAACGGAGGCCTGCGACATGCTCGTCTCCGAACGGGGCTTGCAAAGCCCTTAACTTTCCCCCCGTCGCCTCACTGCCGGCGAGTTTGAGCCTGATGAGCCGTAACAGGACTGCGACACAGCCGCCCCGGGCCCGTCTCACTCTGCTTCCGGCTACGCCAAAGTATGATACGCCAGCCGCCCCACGGCGGTGGATCATGGAGCGCGACACCGAAGCCAAGCCAGCGGGCACGCAAAGGGGACATGTCGACTATTGATATGGCCAGCCAGCGGATAGGCTGGCCAGCGCGCTGGCGGTGGGGGAAGGGAACGGGGGGCGGGTTTAGCCCGCGAAACTGGAGCCGCAGCCGCACGAGGTGGTCGCGTTGGGATTCTGGAACACAAAGCCCCGTCCCATGACCTCATCGCGGAAATCAACGACCGTACCGCCCAGATAGAGAAGGCTCTTCGGGTCGACAACGACCTTGATCCCGTGCTGCTCGAAGACCTCGTCGGAGTCCTTCTGGGTCTCCGTCAGGTCGAGGAGATACGAAAAGCCCGAGCAGCCGCCACCCTTCACGCCCACACGAAGCCGAACCTTGTCGGTGTCGAGTTCCTGCGACTGGATGATTGTGCGGATCTCCTTCGCGGCGGTCTCCGTAAGAACGACACCCGTCTGTGAGGGAGATTCGGTGGTGGCGGTGGTCATGGTTAGCGTTCCTTCCTAAGAGTCCGCGACCTGCCGCGGACGGTGGTGATTCTACGTTCGATGCCGGACGTCCGTTCGGAGTGCCAGCGGCCGGTCAGTCCATTCGCGAACAGGTCTGAAACGCGGTCGGGCGTTCACCGTTTCTCGGTTATCAGACCTCTGCGACTCTGGTTCGATGCCTGCTTTGCCAATCTTTCACGCCGATGCCAACCGAGCCCCGTGCCAAGTCGGGCAAACGGGCTCCGTGGCTCCACGCCGCCCGCGGCCGCCGAAAAGTGCTAATGAGCCTTCGCCGCGACATGGTCGTGGTCGTGGTCGTGCGACGGCATCCCGTTCTTCTTGCGATAGTCCTCCAGAGCCGCCTTGATGGCGTCCTCAGCCAGCACCGAGCAGTGAATCTTGACCGGCGGGAGGCTCAACTCCTCGACGATCTGCGTGTTACGGATCTCTTCGGCTTCGTCAAGCGTCTTGCCCTTGAGCCACTCGGTAGCGAGCGAACTGGATGCGATCGCGCTGCCGCAGCCAAAGCACTTGAACTTCGCGTCCTCGATCCTGCCCGCCTGATCGACCTTGATCTGCAACTGCATCACGTCGCCACACTCGGGCGCACCGACCAAGCCCACGCCGATATCTACGCGTTGCTTGATCTCCTGCTGTGTGCCGAATGTCCCGACGTTGCGCGGGTTCTCGTAGTGCTCGATGATCTTTGGGCCGTAAGCCATGATTGATACTCCTGTTAGCCAGCCTTCGCAAACGGGTCCAGAAAGAGGCCGATCGAGAGCCGACAGCGCTCCTCGATCAACTCCTGAAGTCAGTCCAATGTCCTTGCCAGTTTACCCTCGCTCATCAGTGATGCGCCCACTCAATCTTGGTCAGGTCGATCCCCTCGTTGTGCATGTCGTACAGCGGGCTCAGTTCTCGCAGCTTGCGCACCGACTTGATCACCGATTCGGTCGCAAAGTCGACCTCTTCCTCGGTCGTCCATTTGCCCAGGCTGAACCGCAGCGAACTGTGCGCCAACTCATCGCCCACGCCCAGCGCCTTGAGCACGTAACTCGGCTCGAGCGATGCGCTCGTGCAGGCCGAGCCCGACGACATCGCCACGTCCTTGCACGCCATCATCAGGCTCTCGCCCTCGACAAAGCCGAAACTGATGTTTGTCAGATGAGGCAGTCGCTTCTCAAAGTTGCCGTTGATCTGCGTCACGTCCAGCGCGTCGGTCACGGCCTTCTCGAGTTTGCGGCGAAGGCCCAGCAGTCGCTGCCCGTCCTTGTCCATCTCGTGCATCGCCAGTTCCGCCGCCTTGCCCATGCCCACAATGCCCGTCACGTTTAGCGTGCCCGATCGAAAGCCCCGCTCCTGCCCGCCGCCGTCGATCTGGCTGACAAGCCGTACACGCGGCTTGCGCCGACGAACGTAGAGCACACCCACGCCCTTTGGGCCGTACATCTTGTGGCCCGAGAATGACATCAGATCGACCTTGTCGATCTCCACATTGGTCGGCATTTTGCCCACCCACTGCGTCGCGTCGGTGTGGAAGATCACGTCGCGCTCGTGGCAGAGCGCACCGATCTGCGGAATCTCGTTGATCGTGCCGATCTCGTTGTTGGCCCACATCAGCGTGACCAGAACGGTGTCGTCGCGCATCGCGTTCTTCACCATCTCCGCCGTGATCACGCCGTCTACCGGCGGCTCCAAGAACGTGACGTCGAAGCCCTCTTTCATCAGGCGCTTGCATGGATCCAGCACGGCCTTGTGCTCGTGCGTCGCGGTGATGATGTGGCCTCGCGGCGTGTCGGAGCCCTTTGGTGCCCGCTCGTACATCTCGGCAGCACCCTTGATCGCGAGGTTGTTGGACTCGGTCGAGCCCGAAGTAAACACAATCTCCTTGTCGCTGGCACCGATAAGTTTGGCGATCTGCCCACGGGCCTTGTCCACCGCGTCTTCTGCCTGCCAGCCAAAGGCGTGGTTTCGAGAGCCGGGATTGCCGAACGCACGCGTGAAGTACGGCAGCATCGCCTCAACGACCCTGGAGTCGCAGGGCGTGGTCGCGGCGTGGTCGAGATAGATCGGAAGGTTCAGAGCCATACACACACTCCATCGCCAGTCTCAAGACCGGACGTATAAACAGGGGGTATCCAGAGTCGGGCCGCACAAGAACCGACTCCCGACCCAGTCAGGCACATCCTGAGTTCGCACAGTCGTTGCGAATCAGTTTCAATTGTGCCAATGGAGTATACGTCGGACCGTTGGCCAAGATCGCGCGATCCGGCTCTGGCGCGCTGCCAAAGCCGTACTGAGCCGCAGGTGCCAACCCCTTACCTACCAAACCCTTCGCTGGTGGGTCAATGGGGCCCAATCAGGCGTCCGGCGGGCGGTCATAGACCATTTCCACCCGATTGCCGCGGCCAACGTACTCGACGCTGGTCATGTACGCCCGCATCAGCAGCAGGCCGCGGCCTGTCGGAACTTCCAGATTCTCGTCCAGAGTTGGGTCTGGAACGGCCTCGGGCGTGAAGCCCGGCCCTTGGTCTTCAATCGCGAGCATCACCCGCGTGGAACTCACGTCATACTCAACCAGCACCGGCGTATTCGGCATGCCCTTGTGACCATGCCGGAAAGCGTTGACCAGCGCCTCTTCCAGCGCGAGCCGCATCGCGAACCTTGAAGCCTCGGGGAACGCATGACGCTGCATCGCGCCGAGCAGGCCCTCCTCAACGCGCTCGATGTCCGCTCGCACGTTTCGGATGTGCTCACTCGAACGATCGTGTTGTTGAGGGGCCGGTCCGGCCATACGTGCGGAGGTACCAGAGTGTGGGTCGAGGGTAGGAGCCGTCAATCAACGCGAATCATGATGAGCCGGCAGCGACCGGAGCCGTAGCGGTGCGGTGCAGGAGAAGGTAACCAACGCTCGGCGGGTTCAAGGGCTGGCCCGCTCCGGCCTTCGCCCGCCTTTGCCCGCCTTCGCACCGCGCCCGCGTTCGCACGGTGCCCGCTCGATCAGGAGATGCTCTTGATCGCCGATTCTGTGCTGTCGTGAATCTGGAAGAGCCGGTCGAGTTTGGTGATCTTGAACACCTCAAAGATCTGCGGATCGATGTTCGCCAGTCGCAACTGACCCTGGCGCGTTTTCACCTTGTTGTTGATCGTAATCAGCGTGCCCAACGCCGCCGACGAGAGATGGTCAACACCGGCGAAACTGATGAGCAACTTGGGCGCGGTTGCCGACTCGACGATCGAGGCAATCTCCTCGCCGATCTGTTGGATGTTGGCCTCATCCAAGATGTTGCGATCGATGAACTCGACCACCGTCACCTGATCCTGCTTTTTGACGCGAAGGCGCGAACCGCCGGTAGTCATCGGGTAAACCTCCTGCTGCACCGGCTGTCCGGGCAAGCGGTCCAACTATACCGCACAGTTCCCGCTTCGTCGCCGCCGGAAGCGGGAGGCTCGGCACCAAGAAACACGGCGGACCGATCTGGCCCGCCGTGCAAGGAAACTCACTTCAGAGTCTGAGGCTTACTTCGATCGCTCGCACCAAGAGCTTCAATCTGCCCTTGAGCAGAATCACCGCAAGAAGTTCAGACCAGACCGCACCGACTCTTGCAGACCCGGATAAGCCCGCTCTTCCTGCTCGCTCTGGATCAGGATGGTCGGCTTCATCAGGATCAGCAGCGTCTGCTCTTCCTTGCTCTCCAAACGATTGGTGAAGAAGCGGTTGAGGATGGGGATCTTCGACAGCACTGGCACGCCCGTTTCCACCTCAAGTTCGGTGATCAGTCGCTGACCGCCCAGTAGAATCGTGCCCTCGTCGGGCACGGTAACCGTCGTACGAACACGCGTCACGGTGATCGTGGGCAACTGAATGAACGAGCCGGTGTCGGCCGAGTTCACCAGCTGTCCGCCCGCGACGGCCGTTACCTGCTCACGCGCAAAGCCGTCGATGCGGGCCACGCCCGCGTCCACGTTCATCGTGACGTAGCGACGATCCGCCGAAATGACGCCTTCAACCAGCAGCGTCACACCCTCGGAAGCGACCGAGACGTCGGGGTCGAAGCCGACCGCCGAGTCGCCGACCATGGGCTGTAAGTCAGACACGAAGGCTTGCTGCGTGACAACGAAGATGTTGGCCGTCTGACCGTTGGTGAACGTCAGACGCGGGGCCGTCAACTGCACCGTCCGCTGATCGGCCTGTGTCGCCTGAATCAGGAAGTCGACCTGCACATCATCAAGGAACTGACCCGCGATGCCGAGCGCGGGTGCCTGAGCCAGAATCGCCGTTGCAAAGTCGCCCACGGCCAGCGAGTTGGCAAGCCCGAGCGAGTTCTGCTGCCCGCTGACGGGCGACAATCCACGCGGATTGACAACGCCCTGCGTCACGGGAGTTGGCGCGTTCGCACCCGTGACGACGCGCTGAAGGCCACGTGGACCGCCCGTGGCACCGCGGTCAGAGAAGTCAAAGAAGTCGCCGCTCTGGATCGTGTTGTCGCCAGCGCGCGCTGCGCGAACCTGGTTGTTGTTGGCGTTGAGCACGATGTCAAGATCAAAGCCGATCTGCTCAAACCAGTTCTGGTTCACGAGCAGGAACTTGGTCTCCACATTGATCTGCATGTTGCGGATCTCACGCAACTTGGAGAGCAGCCCCACAATTTCGCGGTGGTTCGTCGGCGTGTTGGTGATGATGAGCGAACCGTTGAGCTCCTGCAACGTGCCCGTCTCGCCGCCATTATCAACCCAGCCGTTCTGGTCCACGTTGGCCTGGATGATGTCGATGATCCGGCGAATGCGCTCTTCTCGCGTCGGCCGCGGGTCGATCCCCTGGCCCGGCCCGCCGCCACCCGTGCCCTGGAACGGGCTCTGGCCGCTGCCACCCTCG
>JBGSRG010000216.1:0-4089 GCA_041737685.1 Phycisphaerales bacterium
TTCTGCGCGCGCAACGCGTCACGCTCCGCCCCACGTGTCGGCCCACTTCCGCCGGCACTCACGGAGCATCAGTCATGCGAAACCCCGCCACCTTTGATCTCTCAGTCTTTGCTCACTCCGGCCTCTCGCTCTCGGTCCTAAGTGAACTGCTCGACTACCACGAGCGCATCACCTTGCCGCGCTGCCAACTGCTCTGGCGCTACTACCGAAACCCCATGCAGGTCTCTGCGAGTACCACCCCCGCCCGCGGCTCCGGATCGGCGCTTGTGCGTTGGCGTCCGCCGCATTCGTCATCTGGCGCAGGTCGCTATCGACTCGCTCAAGAGCAGGGCTTGCCCGCACGTTTGCTCGGCGCTGCCGGCTCCAGAAGCGGCTTCGCGTCGGCCTCCAACTCCGGCTGGACTCTGCGCGACGACCGCGACACCCACTGGCGACGCAAAGAAATCGTCATCGAGAACGACGTCGCCTGGCGCGTCCACACCATGATCGACTTCATGTTCGGTCGGCCCGTGGTCATCGCCTCGCTCGCCACCGATCCGCAGCGCCAGCGCCTGATCGAGCGAACGCTCGACGCGGTATGGGAATCTTCCGGCGGCGTGGGGCTGCTGCAAGACATGGCCTTGCTCGCCCACGTCTACGGCCACGTCGATCTGCTCGTGCGCTCATCGACGCTCCAGCCCAACACCGAGCCGAACACGGCCGCAATGGACACCGCAACCAACACCTCGATCAAAGCCGCTCAAAGCGCGGACACCACCTCCACCTCCGCCTCCACCCTCGCCGATCACTCCGCCGTCGCGCTCGCGCAAGGCGCTGTGCGAATCGAAGCCGTCGATCCCTCACGCGGCCTCGCGCTGATCGACTCGAGCGACTACCGCCACCTCAACGCCTACATCCTGCGATGGTGCAAACGCGCTGAACCCGCCGGCAACAACGCCAACAGCCAACCCAACACCCACGCCAGCACACCCGGCTTCGGTCCTTCCGCCCCTTCCATTCTGCGTCGAATCATCGACCGCTGGTCCTCAACCAACGTCGATAGCTCCGATCTCGATGCCGCCAGCACCCGTTCCGACGCCCCCTCCATCGTCGTCGTCACCGAGATCCTTGACGCTCAATCCCGCCGAGTCTTCGAGCAGCGCGTGCTCGACCGTGGTGTGCTCGACACGCCCGTCCTCGTCGACCAATCGCCCGCGCTCGGCGCTTCTGATCGTGACCCAACGCTCGGGCCGCCCGTCGTCCACATTCAGAACCTCAGCCAGCCACTCGCCCACGAAGGACTCAGCGAGGTCGAACCGCTCATCCCGCTCCAGGACGAACTCAACACGCGACTCAGCGACCGCGCCAGCCGCGTCACACTCCAGAGTTTCAAGATGCTGCTCGCCAAGGGACTGGGCGACGTGCAAGGCATGACCGTCGCACCCGGTGTCGTCTGGAAGACCGACAACCCCGACGCCAAGATCGAAGCCTTCGGCGGCGACGCAAACAGCCCCAGCGAAGAACGCCATATCGACGAAATCCGCGAGGCCCTCGACAAACTCTCGGGTGTGCCGCCACTCGCCGGCGGCGTGGTGCGAGCCAAGATCGGCAACCTCTCAAGCGCCAACGCGCTCCGCGTCACGCTCCTGGGCCTGCTCAGCAAAACCGCACGCAAACGCATCACCTACGGACGCGGCATCGCCGAGGCCTCACGCCTCGTGCTCGAAGCGCTCGACACGCTCGGTGTGCTCAAGACCGAACCGAGCGAACGCGCCGTTCGCGTCGAATGGCCCGATCCGTTGCCACGCGATGAGCGCGAACTGCTCGAAGCCGCGATGACCAAGATCGCGCTGGGCGTCGATCGTGAGCGCGTGCTCTCTGAACTCGGCTATGGCCGAGGCGAAGGAGTCGAATAGCCCGCGCCGTGCGCGCTGCCCCCCATCTCTGCGCGCATCCCCACTCAGCAGTCCACAGCCCCACGGTATCTCGCAACCCAGGTCACCCGGCCCACTCGCAGCAGCCCACTCGCCAGATGTCGATCGCTCAGAGTTCGCGCAGTAAACGCCTTACCCCAGGAGCAGCACGATGAACACGCCCGATCTGTCCGCCCACAACCGGCCCGACACCACACCACCGCCGCCCACTCTTCCGATCACACCCGCGCCCACTGCCGCGCAGTTGGCCAGTGCGTCGGCACCCATCGCCAACCAATCACTCGCGGATCTTCACACCCACGTCCAGACCGCACACGCCTTGGCACAAGAGGCGCTCGACCTCGCCACTGCGTCCGCCCAGCGCCACTCGCCAGCACGAACCGCCGCGCTGCGCCTCGGTCCCATCAGCGGCTCAGCACAGGGCGCTCACGTTGAGCCCGATCCGCGCCAGCAACTCGCACAAGCCGCCGACGCTGCGCGTCACTCCGGCGACCGCAAGTCGCTGATGGACTACCTCGAACTCAAGCGTGCAACCGCATAACGCGAGGCTTCGCGCTCTGGAGTGCGCCGTTCGCAGCCGCGCCCGCCAATCAGCGCACCACTCCGCCCGCGCCCGCCCTCGGGCTCACAACACCAACCCCGTTGCATCCCCCGTCCCTCACTCTTCACACCCCAATCACAAGGAGCCCACCATGCCGTTCACCGGAAAGGCCACCTACTCCGCAGGCACCACCTTGCCCGAACTCGCCGAAGACGTCTCCGACATCATCGGCATCGTTTCGCCCTTCGAGACGCCCCTGCTCGACCATCTGGGCGACGCCAAGCGCCCCGCCACCAGCACCATCCACGAGTGGATCGAAGACACGCTGCTGCCCAACACCGACAGCGTCAACCAGACCACCTTCTCGCCCAACGCTCAAGACGCAACCGCCATCACCGTCTCCGCCGGCGCGCGCTTCCGCGTTGGCGATCAGGTCCGGCCCGATGGCGCACGCGAAATCATGCTCGTTACCGCCATCACCGGCAACGTGCTCACCGTCGTCCGACGCTACGGCTCAACAACCGCAAGCAGCCTCAGCAACCTGCAGAAACTCCTCATCCTTGGCAACGCTGCTATCGAGGGCGACGACCGACCCGCCACTCGCTTCGGCGACCGCGTCCGCAAACGAAACTTCACGCAGATCTTCACCTCCTCCGTCGAAGTCTCGGGCTCCATGCGCGCTGCCCGCACCCACGGTATCGACGACGAACTCGACTACCAGAAGCAGGAGCGTCTGCGCGAGCTCATGCGCGACCTCGAAAACTGCGTCATCAACGGCGTGGCGCCCGCGGCCAATCCGCAAGGCTCCTCCAGCGTCCGCCGCTCCATGAACGGCATCATCCCCGCACTCACTACCAATCTCTTCCAGCCCGGCCAAGGCGGAATCCCCCTGGGCTTCGGCGGCACCAACCAACTCTCTGAGCCTGTCCTCAGCGCCGCCATGCGGCTGATCTGGGAGCAGTCCTCTGGCAAGATCGACACCATCGTCGTGCCCGGCGTGCAGAAGCGCCGCATCAACGAGTTCCTGCAGGGTGTCCGCTTCTACGCCCCCGACGACCAGCGCATCCGCAACAGCGTCGGCGTCTACGAGAGCGACTTCGGTGTCTGCCGCGTCGTCCTCTCGCGATGGATCCCCGCCGACAGCCTCCTGCTGCTCGACAGTTCACGCCTCAGCGTGCTGCCCTTGGCAGGCCGCAGTTTCCAGTTCAAGCCCCTGGCCTCCAACGGCGACAGCGACGTCGGCATGGTCGTCGGCGAATACACCCTCGAGATCAAAAACGAGAATGCGCACGGCCTGATCCGTGGTCTCACCACCACATGACGCGGATCGCGTGTACACGGCGCGGGGGGGGGCACCCTCTCGCGCCGCTTCAGAACAGCCCGCCCGTTTTGCCTCGCGTACCTCGCCTCACGCATCCCCCGATCAACTCCCACGCACCCACCACCCACACCGGAGCAACCTATGCCACCCACCGATCGTGATCTGCTCGTCGTCGAGCCGCTCCTGTTCCGCGATGTCGGTTTCGCCGCGAGCACTCTCGCTCGCGGCACAGGTTCCATCACCGCTGGCGTGCTCACCATCAGCGGCATCAACCTGCCCTCTCTCGGCGTCACCACCGGCCACGTCGCGATCGT
>JBGSRG010000263.1:0-3055 GCA_041737685.1 Phycisphaerales bacterium
GCCCGCCGCGGCCTCGATGCCGTAGGTGTCCTTGAGATACTTGCTCAGATCAACGGCCTCTTTGAGCGAGAGCGAAGCGAGCTGATCACCGAGTTCTTGAACGTTTGCCATGTGAAAAACCTCTGTCATTTACGAACAAACATCCGAGAGGGACCGGAACATTCCGGGCTTTAACCCACGATGGGGCCAGTCAGATGCGATGCTGTCTGCGAGAAAATTCGACTCTTGCGGCCGGCTTTGCCCGGCACGATTGATACCAACCCAACCAAACCCTGGCCATTTTCGCTCTGGCTATCTTCACTCAGGCAATCTTGGCGATCGTCTCGCCCTTTTCCAACTTCTCTTCGATCGCCTTGACCAGCCCGCCCAGGGTGCGACCGGGGCCAAGGATATCGCCAACCAACTTCCGTCCCGGCCCGATGATGATCGTGACGGCCTGAGCCTGCGCTTCTTCTCGTGTGGGGAACTTGCTCAGTTCCGTCACGCCCGCCTTGCCCTTATAGAGCGTGCCATCAAGCACCGCGCCCTTGAGTTCAAGGTTCGGGAACTGCTCGAGCATCGACACGATCTCTCGTGCAACTTCGACCACGCTGTTGCCGCCGTACGCGAGCGCCGACGAGCCTTCCAGCAGCGGCTCAAGCCCCGACAAGCCGGTGCCATTGAACACCTTCCGGGCCAGCGTGTTGCGGATCACGGACACCTTGATCTGCTTCTTGCGAAGCGACGACCGCAGGCGATTGGTGTCGTTGCTCGAAACGCCACGGATCGAGATGAGCGCAGCGTCTTCGACGCCCTGCATCCGACCCTGATACTCGTTGATGATGAGGCCTTTGACGGTCTTCGACATGATTCAGACTCCCGCAGATGCCGGGCAAGAGAGTGCGAGCCAGTACGGCTCGCATGCGACTCAAAGAACGCGAGAAACCAAACAAACCAACGTGACAGAACGGCGACTCAGGCCGGGATCGCCGCAGCGGCAACCTTGACCTCAACGCTCGGCGTCATGGTCCCCGAAATCACAACCTTCTTGATGAACACGCCCTTGGCCGTATTCGGACGAGCCTTCTCGATGTGATCCACAAAGTGCTCGAGGTTCGCCGCCAGATCGCCCGGCGAGAAACTCATTTTGCCGATCACCGCGTGGATGTTGCCGCCCGCGTCGTTGCGGTACTCAACCTTGCCCGCGGAGTATTCCTTCACAGCGTCCGCAACGTTCGGCGTAACCGTGCCGGCCTTTGGGCTGGGCATCAGACCCTTGGGTCCAAGCACCTTGCCCAACTTCGACACCACACGCATCATGTCGGGCGACGCGATGGCCACGTCAAAGTCCATCCAGCCCGCCTCAATCTTGGCGACCAGATCCTCAGCACCCGCCTCGACCGCGCCGTTGGCTTTCGCCGGGCCGATCGCGTCCTCGCGGCAGAACGCCACGACACGCTTGGTCTTGCCGATGCCCTTGGGCAGGCTCACCGAGCCACGAATCGCCTGGTCGGCCTGCTTCGGATCAATGCCCAGGTTCATGACCAGATTCACGGTCTGATCGAACTTCGGAGCCTTGAACTTCTTCACAGCCTCGCACGCGGCGAGCGCCTCAAGTTGAGCGGTCGGCTTCATCGCCAAGTTGGCCTGAATTCTCTTTGCAATCTTTGGCATGGGTTCAGCCCTCCACCTTCACGCCCATCTGGCGGCACTGACCTTCGATCGTTCGCATCGCGGCTTCCATCGAACTCGCAGACAGGTCCGACATCTTCTCTTTCGCGATCGACTCAACCTGTGCCTTCGTGATCGAGCCGACCGTCGCCTTGTTCGGCGTGCCAGCACCCTTCTCAGCCTTCGCCGCTTCGAGAATCAGAACCGCCGCGGGCGACGACTTGATCTCAAACGTGAAACTGCGGTCCGAGTAAGACGTGATCACGCAGCCCACGACCTTGCCGTTCAGTTTGGACGTCGCGGCGTTGAACTGCTGCACAAACTGGCCGGGATTGACTCCCGCACCACCCAGCGCAGGGCCGAGTGGTGGCGCAGGCGTCGCCTTGCCACCGGGGGCCATGATCTTGAAAACTTTGACAATTTCTTTTTTGGCCATGCTGCTCCACCTTCCACCGGCCCGGGGCTGCTTGCCCCTCCACACGTCCCGGCCAGTGGGCTCCGTGCGGGCTTGGTGGTCTAACGGTCTTCGCTATCGCTCACTCCGCAACGCTGCGCAGTGGGCCGAGAGGATAGGCCCGATCCAACCCTGCGGCTACTCGCAGAATCTCGCGTTGTAGAGTTTCCCCTCGCAGACTCGCAATCATCCGCCAGAACTCGCGAAAGTCCGACCTGAAATCAGCCCCACAACCGAGTCCAACCCCTCACGTCCCGGATCGCTGCCGCTTGCGCTTGTGATGACTCTTCGGCGTCACATGAAACGTCGCGACCACCCGTCCAACCCGCCGTTCACGGTCTGTTGGGGCCACCATCAGTTGCACCACGTCCATCTCGATCGTGATGTTGAACTCACTGCCCGTGGCAACCAACTCTTTCACGTCCTCCTGCGGCTGACAGCGATAGACCGCTGGCCCAAGGCATGGACGTAAGAACTTATATTCCAAGTTCTTACACACAACCGTGTAGTCGCCGCCGCAGGCCTTGAACACAAACATGCCGCCCGCGATTTCCGAGTTGCCCAACAGCGCTGCCCCAGCCATCGCGTTGTACCAGTTGCGATTGAACCGCCAAAAAGGGAGAACCGCCGTGAACGTGTTGGGATCTTCGTTCTTCTTGACCCGAATCCCGCTTCGATAGGCAAACGGCAGCCAGATCAGCGACGTGACTCGATGCCAAAAATTATTGCGGGTCGAAAGACGCGAGATGTAGGCCTCGAGCCTTTCCCACAGCGTTTTGCGTGGTTGGGCCGACACCCCGACCGCCACAACCGAACCCGCCGCCGCAGGCATCCCCGCTCCCGACACCGCACCGCCCCGTGCAGAATCGCTCGACAACGCCTCGCCCGAACCAACCGGCGGGGAAGCGGCCGCTGGGCCTTGAGCGCTTTGTGCTGTGGAGACTGGCACTT
>JBGSRG010000284.1:0-1759 GCA_041737685.1 Phycisphaerales bacterium
TGACCGACCGCAGGTTGCGGCTGTCCAGATCCCCTGCTGGGACTTGACGCTCAAGACGTGGATCGGCGATCGTGCCCGCAACCCGAACGGCTGCTGGGTAGTCGACTTCAACCTTGAGGGATCAAACGCCATCCGCCGCGACGCGTTCGAGCAGGCCGGCGGATACCGCGGATACGTGCGACAGGCCGAGGGCAAGGACCTGGCGATTCGCTTGCTTGATCTTGGCTATGTCTGCCGGGCCAGTCGGTGCCAGCAGATCAATCACGAGCCGTCCGTCATAGCCCGCGACGTTCGTGCGATGTTCCTTCGCTCGGCCCAGAACAACCTGATGTTCGCGTGGCACAACGTGCCTATGCCACAGTTTCTGGTCCACGTCGCGGGCAACATCTTCAACACGCTGCGCTTCGGCCTTCGCAAGGGCTGGCTCTTCACAAGCATCATCGGCATCGGCAAAGCCCTGCAAAGCATGGTCGCCAATCCATCGCACCGGCACCCTTGTCAGCGCTCCACCTACCGACTCGCTCGACTCATCGTCAAAGAGGGACAGGTTCCCTTTGATCTCATCAAGGATCGGTTGACTCGTCGGCCTCCGACTTGATGCTGGTGCGATCGATCCGCACAAACCTGGCGGAGACCGTGATCGTGAGCCCGCCAACCGCGAAAGCTCGGCGATGCGTGCGGCGATCGGCGATAGCGGCAAGGGCCGGAGCGATCGCCCGCTGTGTGATTTGATCCGCGCCAATGGCGACTGGTGCACTCGCTTCGCCGTCAGTACTCTCGCCCTTAGCCGTGCAGACCGGCGTGCCAGCCAGCATACGCAACGCACCGTGGCGGATGGCCCCGCCAGCGACGCCCTTCGGCTGCTCGCGAAGCACATCGCGTGCCCACTGAGCGCTGCAAACCGATCCGTCGGTTCCAACTTCGTGTTGCGCCAGTCGAGCCACACCGATAACACGCTCGTCAAGCAGTCTCGCAGCCTCTCGCAGCAGCGTTGCCGACCGCATCGCCGACGCCGCCACCCCCGGCCGGATCTCTTTGAGCACGGGCAGCACTCGCGTGCGAAGCATCGCACGCAACCGGCTTGCATCCGTGTTAGTCTGGTCCTCTCGCCAGGCCCAACCGCAATCAACGCACATTCGTCGCAGCGCTGCCGAGTCAATCGTGGCACTTCCCGGCAGCTCTGCGCAAAGCAGCGGCCGAATCAGCCGAACATCTGCTGCGCTGATGTCGCCGCCTGCGCCAGCACAAACCGACGTTTCCTCGTCCCCAAGCCGTCGCACCGTCGCCATTCCCGCCAACGCTCGCGGGCCAGCGCCTCGCATCAATAGCATGAGCATGGTCTCTAGCTGGTCGTCGGCGTGGTGCGCTGTAGCAACAAAGCCGACGCCAGCATCCAGCGCCGCTCGCCGAAGCGCTCCGTATCGCAACCCTCTCGCTCGGGCTTCGAGATTCCGGGTACCTGACACCTCCCCACTCCCCCCCGAACACCCCGCCCTTTGCGGCACCACACCCCGCACCCTGCGCACCCTCAGTTCCACTCCCAGTCGCTCGCAGACAATCGCACAAGCAGTCGCATCGGCCTCGGCCTGCTCGCTCGGTCGCATGTCATGCACCACGTGAACCGCCAGCAGGTACTTTGCGGCTTTCGCCTGCCCCAGTCCCAGCGCCAGCGCCAGCAACAGCCCCGACGAATCCGCACCGCCCGAGAGCGCCACGATGGTCCGCACGCCCGGCCCGGCTCGCCGCTCGTCGCTCTGGG
>JBGSRG010000294.1:0-5742 GCA_041737685.1 Phycisphaerales bacterium
TGATGGAGCGGGCGGGGGGGCAGCGGGGTTCGGAGGTGGCATCTGGCCGAACTGGATTCAACCCTGGGCATGGGTTGGGCCGGCGGTGCTGGTCGTGCTGTTTGCGCTCCTGTGCTGGCGCCGCACGCACACCATCGGCCCGGGGGCACGGGCGGCAGACAAGATCGAACGCTACGGCGCGTTGTGGCTGGCGCTCTATTCGTGTGCCTGGCTTGCAGGGCAGCGGCTCTGGCCCGAAACGCTCATCTTGGCCGGGCTGACGCTCGCCGGGTTCTTGGGCATGACGATCCTGCGCGAGGCCTTCGCACTGATCGAGCATCCGGTCGAGTACCGTCGCTAAGCACGCTTCGCCAACTGGGATCGACCCGAGCCAGCGAAGCAACGCCGATTCAGACAAGCCCAACTGAGTAGAAGATTGCCGTGAAGATCAGGTCGGCGATGACGATCGCCACCACCGACTGCACCACAGTGTCGGTTGTGGCTTTGCCAACGCCCGCGGCGCCGCCCGTGACGCGAAGACCGTTGGTACACGCGATGAGGCCGATGAGCAGCCCAAAGACCGTGCCCTTGCCGATTCCGGTGAGAAAGTCGACCAGTTTCACCTGCGCCAGCGTGTTGTCGATATAGACCTGACTGGGAATGTTGAGCGCCGTCACCGAGATGGCCCAGGCCGCAGTCACTGCGACCAGATCTGAAAGCACCGCCAACGCCGTCATGCTGACAACCGTCGCGATGACGCGGGGCACGACCAGAAAGCGGATGGGGTTGAGCGCGTGGGCTTCGAGCGCTTCGATCTCTTCACCCACCACCATCGTGCCAATCTCCGCGGCGATCGCTGCGCCCGCAAAGCCCGTCAGCACGATCGCGGCGATCAAGGGCCCGAGTTCTCGAAACACCGCGACGCCGACGATGTTCGCGACCGCTGCGCTCTGCCCAAACTGTTTGAGCGGCGGCTCCATCTGCAACGCCAGAATCAGCCCGACGCAGCCTGAAACCAGCGAGATGATGAAGATCGACCGCACGCCGACGCGCACGATCTGCGAGATGATCGCGGCTCGACCAACGCGAACCTTGCGAACCATGAACGAACGCAGGAACCAGCGCACGGCCTCGGCGAGCAAGAACCAGGTTGCACCGATCTGATCCAGCATGGACAGTGACCGCTGACCGAAGAAGTCGGCCACGGCGAGCACGGGTCGAAGCAGTTTGTGTGTGATCTGGCTCATGGAGACCGTGTCAAACTCTGTGATGCTTGGCTTGCGTTGCTTTGGTCATTGCTCTCTCTCGCCCAACAGCCAGCGTTCAGGGTTCAAGCAATGACGGCCGTGCGAATCGCGAGCGTATCACGTTTCAGGGAACGAAGTGCCGAGCAAGATTGCCTCTCACCAATCCCACCTTCACGCGCGCCGCTCAGAGTGTGTCCATTACATGAATAACAACGCTGCGAACTCGCGACGATGGCCCACGCCGATGCTCCCAAACATAGATGCCCTGCCAGCGGCCCAAGACCAGCCGACCATTCTGCACCGGCACGCTCAGGCTCACGCTTGTGATCGCCGAGCGGATGTGCGAGGGCATGTCATCCGGCCCCTCATCGATGTGGGTATAGGCCGGGTCGCCCTCAGGAACAAAGCGGTCTATCCATGCTTCCAGATCGGCCTTGGCTTGCGGAGCGGCGTTCTCTTGGATGAGTAGCGAAGCCGAAGTGTGCTGGATGAAGACCGTGCATAACCCCTCACGAACCATCCCCGATCCGCCGTCGCCGTCAGATCCGCGCGCCTGCGAGACCGCCTGGATGACCTGTTCGGTGATCTCATGAAGCCCTTTGTGCGGTGTCGGTATGGCAAGGGTGGTCAGCATGGGAGGACGGTACCCCGCCGATCCCCTGCGGCCCGCCCAGCCACAATCGACATTCTGCCTTCACGAACCCACAGCGCGGCAAGAAACGGCGATTGACGCCAACCTGCCCGCAGCCAAGCGTCTCTGAACACCCCAGTTCCTACCTCGTCCGCACGATTGGGCCGTGTGCTGGCATTGACCTTGACCGTTGTGCCGCCTTCACTTCGCTCTTGTTCGGTACGGGTTTGCCCGGACCTTTCTCTCCGGCCCTCGGGGCAACTTCGCTCTTTGGGCCGGCCCTCGCCGCAGCCGCGGGAACGTGGGACGTATCAGGTCGCTCGGTCCACCTCTCAACACAGAGGCCGAGCACACCCGACGAAGCGCATGTCGCTTGGTTCGGGTGACGGAAGGAGTTTCGATGGCGCGTTATACCGGTCCCAAGGTTCGTTTGTCTCGTCGCATCGGCGTGCCGATCGAGGACAACCCCAAGCACACCACCAAGCGGCAGTTGATCGCCCCCGGCATGCACGGACACCGAGGCCGTCGCCTGCGCGACTACGGCATCCGACTCAACGAGAAGCAGAAACTTCGGCATCACTACAGCGTGCTTGAGAAGCAGTTTCGTCGCTACATCGCAGAGGCTTCTCAGTCTCGCGGCAACACGGGCGAGGTGCTCCAGCAGTTGCTCGAACGCCGACTGGACAACGTGCTGCGCCGCATCGGCGTGGCACGCACCATCTGGGCCGCACGGCAGATCGTCGCCCACGGCCACGTTCTGGTGAACGGTCGCAAGACCGACCGCCCAAGTTTCAGCGTCGACATTGGCGACGTTGTGACCTTCAAGCCCAAACTCGAAAAGCTGCTTCGCGAGAACATGGAATCGCTCAGCGGGCACGAGTCGCCGGGCTGGGTCGAGTTCAGCCCGGGCGAGTTGACCGCACGCGTGGTGTCACTGCCGACCAGCGACCAGATCCCGTTTGACGTCAACGCCAACTTGATCATCGAATTCTATCGCTAAGCCGTTTGCTGACCGCTACTTGGCCCGCGCCATCGGTCAGCGGCTGATTCTTTGCAAGCGTTCGGTCCTCTCATGGGCGTTTGGCAGCGTTGCCAGACGCCCGCTGCCGAGCGCGTTCCCTTTCTGACGGACCGACCCTTGTCGGCCCGCTCCGAGAAGCTCATGCTGAAGTGGTTGCGCAAGTACAACACGTGGATCATGGTCGTCGCGGGCTCGCTGCTCATGGTGACTTTCTTGCTCGCAGAAGCGCTGCAGGGCCTCGGCCAGGGCAGCCCCCGAACCGCGGTGCTTGTGGTCGATGGCGAGAAGATCTCCGCCGAGAAACTCGACAAGGCACGGCTGGAGTACGCGGCCGTCGGCGAGGCCTCGGGGCTTTCTAGCGGCGGGCTACGCGGCTTCGGCATCGAGGACGGCACCCATTGGCTGCTGCTGACACGCGAGGCCGAAGCGGCCGGGCTTGTGGGCGGACCCGCAGACGGTGAGCGATTCATTCCCGTGCTCGCACAGCAAATCGTTCAGGCTCGGGCGTTCATGATGCGCGATGCCGCTCAGATGCAGCAGATGCTCGAGACTCAGCGGACGATTATCGAGAATGCGGTCGAACAAGTCGCCGGCGGGCCTTCGCGGCTCGACCGCGACCAGGTGCTGACCGGGCTGAGCAAACTCCAGGGTGTCTTTCGGCTCAGAAGAAGTTACCAGCGTGTGCCCCGGCTGAGCGACCGCAGACTGGTCAGCGAGTTTCGAGAACTCGAAGACTCCGCCGCGGTTGACTATGTCTTCGTTCCGGCGGAGCGAGAGCTGCGGAATGTCGAACGACCGACAGACGCTCAGATCGCCGCTCACTTTGAGCAGTACAAGGACGTCAAAGCCAGCGACGCGGCCGAGAGTGATCAGAGCGACGAACAACTCAAGGACAATCCCTTCGGCTTTGGTTACCGTCTGGCCGACCGGCTCAAACTCGAGTATCTGATCGTGAGCCGCAAGGCCGCCGAGTCTGCGGTCTCGCCCGATCTGGTCGAAGTTCAGAAGCGATTCAGGCGTAAGTATCCAGACGCTCAGATGCCCGAGGGTGTCACGGCTGACCAAGAACTCGCTCTGATCGAGGCCGAAGTGAAGGCCGAGCAGGCCGATCGTGTGATGCGCGCTGCAGAGCAGGCGATTCGCGCTGAGTTTGATCGCGCGCTGCGAAATCTCCCACAGTCTGGGGTGTATCGGCGGCTGCCCGAAGATTGGTCGCAGTCACGCCCGTCGTTGCCCGCGATGCGCGATCTTGTCGTGACCAGAGTTCAGGAATCGACCGGCGCCAAGATCGAACCGCCCGTCGTGCAGATTCGCGGCGAATGGGCCACGCAAAGTGACGTCGCCAAACTCGACCAAATCGGCAACAGTTTCGTGATGCGCGGCCCGCGCGGCGTGCCCTTCACCGAGATTGCCATGAGCGTGCGAGAACTGGCCGGCGACAGTTCCATCCCCTTGCAGGTGGGCGTCTTGGGTGAGCCCATGACCACACGCTCGGGCGATCGGGTCTTCTTTGTCATCACTGACGCGCGCAAGGCCTCTCCGCCAGAGAGCATCGACCTGGTGCAAACACAGGTTGTCAGCGATCTGATGCGCCTGGAAGCGTTCAACCGGCTGTCCGCCAATATGGACGAACTTAGGTCGCAAGCGGTGCAAGGCGGGCTTGAGTCGCTGAGTATCAAGCCCGAAGACGCCGCGTCCATGGGCGGCGTGGTCCTCGCCGCGGATCTGCCCGTGAACAAAGCCACCGTCCGTCGCGACTTCATCGGCGGCACGGCACCTAACCTCAACGACGTTGACCACCCGCCATTTCGTAACGCCGTGCTCGAAAGCGCGAAGAATCTGGACCCCACCAAGGCTCTCGACGATGCCTCAGCGCAGGATCGTTTTGCCGCCGCCGCGATTCCTGCGAGCCTGGGGATCGGAATCGCAAAGATCACCGGGTTGAATCCGGTGACCGCCGAGCGACTTCGGGTGCAGCAGGCCCGGGCGGTTGAGCAGGTGACGCGGGAGTTGATGGGTCTGAGCGCAGACAACGACCCGTTCAGCCTCAAGTCGCTTCGCGCAAGGTTGAAGGTTGAAGACTTGCGTAAAGGGGATGATCGAGATCAGAGCGAATCGGCCGAGGCCGATGGTGGCTCAAGTGGTGGATCGAAGCCGGCCTGAACGGGTGATACGCAAAGTCGATCTGATCGAGCAAGCCCGCACGATCTTGCTCGCTTCGCACGGCCAGGCCGGACCAGCGTGACCTCGTCTTGCCGCCGCCCTACCGCCCCCGCGCCTCACACCCGCGCCGTCATCCAAGCACCTGTGGCAAACCGGCGGTAGTAGAGCACCGCTCGCACCAGAATCTCAGCGCACAGAGCGATCCACAACCGAGACAGGCTGGCCGACTCGAAGATCGGGTGCTCGATCACCGCCGGGCCACCGAACGACACCAGCCAGGGTGAAGGAACGTCAACGCCGGACAGCAGATAGGCCAGCGGAAGTCGAATCGCGTAGGTGCTGATCCACATGAGCGCTGCGACAGCCTTCGCGTCGCCGGCACCGCGCAATGCCGATCGCAGGACGATGGACACGCCGAACGGAATCTGCACCCAGCCGGTGATGAACATCAGCGTCGGCGCAAGTTCCATGTGCGCGGGCTGCACGCTGACCAGCGACACAATGGTGCGCGGCAGAAGCAAAAAGACCATCCCCGCCACGCCCATCAGCGTGCAACTGATCAACAAACACCGTTGCACCGCCCGGCGCGCAAGCGCGGGCGAGCCTGCCCCCAGATACTGACCCACGAGCGTCGCCGCGGCGGTGCCGAGCGCAAAGCCGGGCAAGTACGAGAATGACTCCACGCGAATGGCGATGATGTG
>JBGSRG010000296.1:0-3732 GCA_041737685.1 Phycisphaerales bacterium
GGATGGAGCGGAGTGAGAGAGAGGCGAGAGAGGGCACAACCTGTCCTCTAACCCGGCTGCGATTGACCGGTCGCAGCCGGGCTTTTCATTTTTAGGTTTGGTGTGGGTTTGAGTGCAGATTCACCCGCATCTCCCGAACCAGTTGGCTGACCCGAGGGAATGCGAGTCCGGTTTCGGACTTTGTGCCTGGGATTGGGTCATCGGGTCAACAAATCAGAGCCTGTGGCGGCATCGAAACGGAATTCGATGGGGCTGAACACCCCGCTGTTGCAGCATCTTTCGCTGCGGCGGCACATCAGACACCTTCGGATCTCGAACGACCAGACCTCGCTTGCACGTGGGAATCTGGCGACGCTCGGCAATCGCACCTGGAATCGAAGCAGGAGATGCGGCACCCCCCCTCCTGCCCAGGCAAGCAGTGGCCCGATCGCGAGTGAAGGCTGCGATAGAACCCTTGCTAGCCCTCGAAGCTTGTCCCGCGACACCCGAGAACGTCTGCGGCGTGGCGATCGCGGATCGGTTTCAATATTGGCGTGGACAAACTTCCTCCAGCGGCCATTGGACTCTCGATGAGCCCGGACGACCGCGACCTCGAACTGCTTCGGCAGGCTGCGGCGGCGGGCGACCATGCCGCCGAGCAAGAGGCGTACGCACGCCTTTACGATCGGCACGCAGCGGTCGTTCGAGCGCTGTGCTGCGCGCACCAACGCAGTGAAGAGGACGCGGACGACGCTCTGCAGGAGACGTTCCTGAGAGCCTTCGGGATGCTCGATCGCGTGGGAGATGCTGCGGGCTTTCGCCCATGGCTCTACGCGATCGCTCGTCATGTCTGCGCTGAGCGCAGGCGCTCACTCGTGCGGCGTGAACGCCACACGGCTCGGCACGCGGCGATGAGCACGATCGGAGGGACCACCATGTCCGCACTAGCTTCGGGAATGGCACTGCACGCAGGGGAAGAGGCCGACTCGGCGCAGGCGGGCGTGGCGGCTTCGAGAAGCGAGCAACTCGATCGGCTTGGCCGGGCGCTGGAGCAACTGCCCGACGATGAGCGTCTGGCGGTGCATCTGTACTACCTCGACGCCGATCCGGTGGTCGCGGCGGTTGAATGCTTGGGCGTCTCGCGCAGCGGCTTTTACAAGTTGCTCGGGCGAGCGAGGGAACGCCTCCAAACTTTGCTTGCAGGGAGTCAATCATGAGAAACGAGCACGATGCACGGCCTAAGGGCCTTGAGTCGGATGGGGCGGGCGCGGCGGAACTGGATTCGCTGCTGCGCGACTGGCAAGATCGCAACGCCGTGGCCGCTGCGGCGGGGCGGGATCGGCTTGTTGCGGTGTTGAAACGTGAACAGCGGCATGCTGGAGAGAGCGGACGTGCCGAGTCGTCGCGGGATTTGGTTTCACCGACAACGCGAACGCGGGAAGACGGCGATTCGCACCGGCGGCGAGAACGCGGGCTGATCTTTACGGCGTGGCGTGGTCCGCTTGCAGCGGCAGCGCTGGTCGCGATTGCTCTCGTCGCTTCGTTCATGGCGCCGAGCAGCGTGCAGCCGCGAGCGATGGCGCAGTTGGAGAAGCGCTTCGTGATGGCTCCCGAAGGGGGCCGGCTGGACGCGATCGATGATGAGGGGAACATTCTCGGGCCGTTTGTGCTGCTGCACACCGACGTGGACGTGGGCGTTACGGGCAGGTTTGCTCGTGTGACGCTGCGGCAGCAGTACTACAACCCGCACCCGAGCAAGATCGAAGCGGTTTACACGTTCCCCCTGTCGCACCGAGCGGCGGTGGATCGGATGCGCATGATCATCGGCGACCGCGTGGTCGACGGTGAGGTTCGCGAGCGGGCTGAGGCTCGGCGGATTTACGAACAAGCGCGCGACACGGGGCGGGTGGCGAGTCTGCTTGAACAAGAGCGGCCCAACATTTTCACCCAGTCGGTTGCGAACATCGAACCGGGGGTGCGGCTCGACGTGGAAATTTCGTACGTCGAGACGGTGCTGGAACGCGACGGCGAGTTTCGCTTCGAGTTTCCGATGACGGTTGCGCCAAGGTACATTCCCGGTGGTTGCATTCCAATGAACGATCCCGGCGTGCGCTTCGAGCACGCGGGCTTTGAGCCTGCGCGAGAGGTGCGCCCGGGAAGCCTGCCTGCACAGTTCGAGCCTCGTCGCGGGCTGGTGCTGTTGTCGCCAGGAAGAGTGATCAGCGCTCGCATGGGAGACTCGGGTGATGCGGAGAAGAGCGGGGAAATCTCGATGGAATGGCTGGATAGAGAGTTGGCCACAGCGATTCCGATCAAGCGTCCTTCGCGGAGGATCGATCATCTGCCGACTCCGCCGCAAAGTGAGCCTGCGCTGTGGTATGAGTTCACGGTGCGATACGCCGACGGCTCTCAGGAGCGCGGGCGTTTGCTTACGGACGGCAGCGGCGAGTTGGCGGGCCGGTGGTTTTACTCGCTTGCGGTCGGGGGGGGGGCGAGACCTGACGAACCGGAATTGAACGAAGGTGTTCACGCCGAACCGATCGTGAGGAGCGATCAGGCGGGCGAGCCGTTCGCAAGGCCGACGATTCAAGTTCCCGATGCCGATCGCATCACGCCGATGCCGACGCACCCGGACACCCGCGCTGGGCACGACGTCTCGCTCAACGTCAAGATCGACGGCGGCGGCGCTGGGATCGTCGGAGCGCAATCAGCCCTGCACGAGATCGTGCAGACCGGCGTGAGCACGGCCCCCAAGGGCATGGGCGGCCGAGGCGTCTACCGCTCGGTCGAGATCGAACTCGCCAACCGCAAGGAAATCCCCAACCGCGATTTCGTGCTGACTTGGCGCAAGGGCAACCCCGCTGTGACGCCCAGCGTCTTCACGCACGCCGATCATCGTGGCGGCTTCCTGGGAGTGTTCATCGATCCGCCGACGCCGAACGATCTCGACGACGCGTTGGTGGTGCCGCGCGAGTTGGTCTTTGTGCTCGACACGTCGGGGTCGATGCGTGGCGAGCCGCTTGAGGCGGCCAAGCGCGTGATGAACCGGACGATCGGCACGATGCGAGCGCGGGATCGGTTCAATGTGATCACGTTCGCCGGGAGCACGCAGGTGCTCTGGCCCGAGCCGCGGCCCGCAACGCCGGCAAACATCGCCGAGGCCCGGCGGCTGGTGAATGGGCAGGCGGGCGGCGGCGGCACAGAGATGATGGGGGCGATTGAAGCGGCACTTCGGCAGGCGGCCCCCACCGAGCCGCAGTATGTGCGGCCGCTGCGGATCGTGATGTTCCTCACCGACGGCGAGGTGGGCAACGATTGGCAGATCATCGACGCGGTGAAGCGTCATCGCGCTACGACGCGGGTCTTCAGTTTCGGCGTTGGCAACAGTGTTAACCGCTTCTTGCTTGACGGCATAGCGCAGGTCGGCGGCGGCGCTGCGGAGTATGTTTTGCTGCCGCGCGGCGGCGACGGCCCCAGCGAAGGCGAAGTGGTGGAAGTCGTTGAACGATTTACGCGCCGGATGCTCTCGCCGGTGCTGACGAACATCCGGGTGGAGTTCTCGCCGGAACTTGGCCTGGCCCAGATCGTGCCGGACCCGAACAACATCCCGGACGTGTTTGACGTTTCGCCTGTGACGATTCTGGCCAAGGCGCCGGTGCGGCGCGGGCCGGTATCGGGGACGGTGACGTTGAAGGGCAACACGGTGGATGGACCGTGGGAGAGGACGATCCCGGTGACGCTGCCGGGCGGCGG
>JBGSRG010000318.1:0-3590 GCA_041737685.1 Phycisphaerales bacterium
GGGGCGGACCGCCACCATCATCGCCTCGCGGCCCAAAGTTGCCACGCGGGCCAAATCCCGAGGATCTGGCGAATCCGGGCGGCTTGCCGAACGCGGGACGCGACGGGCTGCCAAACGCAGGCCGTGATGAGCCTGAGCCGCGAAACCCCTCTTCCGGATCCTGCGATGCCGCACGCGGGCTCAGGATTCTGGGCATTCCATAGTGCTCGATGTAGTGAATGATGGTCTTTGCTAGCACGTCCGCTTCGATGTTGACCATCGAGCCGGGCAACAGATCGGCCAGCGTCGTCTTCTCGATCGTGGTCGGGATCAGCGCGATCTCAAAGCCCGGGTCGGTCGCGGCCTTTGCGGCCCGTTCGCTCGAGCGGGAAACCGCGGTGGGCCGGGCACCCACCGACGCGATCGTCAGTGAAACTCCGTCGATGCTCACGCCGCCTTTAGGAACGATGTACCGCAGCAGTTCCGGGTCCGACGGCCGGATTCGGATCCGCCAATCGTCACCACGCTGCACCCGCACCACCTCACCAATGCCATCGACGTGCCCCTGCACCACATGGCCGCCCATGAGTGTCGTGGGAAGCAACGCGTGCTCCAGGTTCACCCGGTCGTCGGGCTTCAGCGAACCCAGTTTGGTCTTCGAGAGCGTTTCTGGCACGGCGTCAAAGCACCAATCGCCCGATTCCGGGTCGATCGACGCGATCGTCAGGCAACAGCCGCTGACGCAGATGGAATCGCCCAGTTTGGGGCCGTGATCCCAGCCCTGCACCGAAACGGCCAGCCGCGAGGTGCCGCCATGAGTGGAAAGCGGCTTGATCGACCGCACGATTCCGACCGCTTGTACCAGTCCGGTGAACATTGGCCGAACGGTAGACATTCGATACCCTCTGTGCGTCGGCGTGCATCCAGCGGCGTAACGTCCGTTCTCATCGTTCCAACCAGCGTCTTTCGTGAGCCACAAAGCAACTTGCAACGACCCCAATCAACAGTTCCCGCGATCGAGGTGCCGCCGAACTCACACAATCTCTCTCGGCTTGTAGGCTGGCTTGACGATCGGGGTGCGACGTTCGATACTGCCCCTGTGTTCCTTCGATGGATTTGCCACCGCTAGCGTTGGTACTGGACTTGAACCCCGCCGCGATCGTCTGCAGTCGTGGTACAGGGCGGCTGGGTAATGGGCAGCAGGGCGCACACGTTGGGGCGGGGGAAGGTGGGTAGGGAAACGCGACACGGCACAACACGCGCCGGATCGAACCTGATCGGTGCCGAACGACTTACTAAGAGGAAATGGCCGATGCTCGAGCATGTGAATCGTGAGTTCCGCTCCCTTCCGCAATCCCGCATCGCCGCTGGGCGTGGCTGGGCGATGCTCGCATTGGCCTGCACCGCCGCCGCGGCGATCACGGTCGGTCTCGCAGGCCTTGCCGGTTGTTCAAGCAACACAGGGCCGAACCCTGATAGCACGGCCTCGCGTGCCGCCGCGATTCCGCCCCAAGCCGAAGCCTTTGACCGGCTCGGCTACCGCCTGCAGTACCGAACTTTCGCCACCGTCATTCCCGGCGAGTCGGTCGAGTTCTTTGAGCCCCTCGGCGACGTGCTGGCAACCCAGGACTCCGGCAGTGTCATCACCATCACTGAGGCTCGCACCGGCGCACGCAAGTGGGTCGATCAGGTCGGTTCGCCGCTCATCAAGTTCTTCGGCGCGGTTCGCGACGACAAGCGCCTGATCGTTTCCAGCGAGTCCGAGGCATTCTTCTTCGAGTTGGACACCGGTGCAGTGATCGACAAGCAGAAGATGACCGACGTCATCACCACCGCCCCTGTGCAGTTTGGCGACATCCTCGTCTACGGAACTTCCACGAAGGTCGTCAACGGTCACAGCACACTCGCACGTTTCCGGCTCTGGGGCACGCTGCTCGATTCGCCGACCGACGCAAAGCCCGTGCGCATCGGCGACAGCGGCATCGTCGGCATGGTCTCGCGACTCGGCGACGTCGCCTTTGTCGATGGCTCAACCGGCCTCGCCGTTGGTCGCAACCACATGTTCGGCGCGCCCGCGGGCGATCTGGCCACCTCCGAGGGTGCCATGTTCGTCGCCTCTCGAGACCACTCGCTCTGGGCTTTCGCCGCAGATGGTGGCACGCAGCTGTGGCGATATCGCACCGATGCACCCTTGAACCACGGCCCCACCTATCACGACGGCCGCGTGTATTGCGACATGGGACGCGAGGGCCTTTGTGCCTTCGACTCGACCACCGGCAAGCGGCTGTGGTCGGCTCCGGGCGTCCACGGCCGGGTTGTTGCGCTGAGGGGTGCTAGGGCGCTGGCCTTCGACGGGCAACAGGCGGTCTCGCTCGACACGATGGACGGCTCAGAGGTAGCGAGGGAGACTCTCACTGGCATCTGGATGCTCAAACCCGATGCGATTGAGGGAGGCGCGCTCTATGCGGTCTCGCCTAACGGAGTTATCGCCAAACTGCTGCCCAAGCCCTGACGCTCGGTCTCAGCGGCCACTCGCAAATCGTCAGCGACGGCTTCGCCGCTCGTTCGTTCTTCGGCTCTTCACACGCCAATTCCTGCGCCAGCCACCACCGCCAAGGCAACGCCAAGCCAGAGGGCCACATGTCCGAGTGGATCACGATTCGCCGGGCGCTCATCAGCGTCTCAGACAAGACTGATCTGCTCCCCTTCGCCCGTGCGCTCTCAGCCAGAAACGTTGAGATCGTCTCGACCGGCGGCACCGCCGCAGCGCTCCGCGCCGCCGGCGTCGCTGTCATTTCGGTCGAAGCCGTCACCGGGTTTCCAGAGGGCCTTGACGGTCGCGTCAAAACCCTGCACCCAGCGATTCATGCCGGACTGCTCGCGGTTCGGGACGACAACTCACACCAAGCGTTTCTCACAGAGCACGGCTTTGAGCCGATCGACCTGATCTGTATCAACCTCTATCCCTTCCAGAAGACCGTCTCAGATCCCAACGTCTCGCTGGCCGAGGCGATCGAGAACATCGACGTGGGCGGCCCGGCCATGCTGCGTGCGGCCGCCAAAAACCACCGCTTTGTCACCACCGTGACCTCGCCCAGCGACTACGACCGCGTGATCGCCGAGATGGAGGCAAACCAGAATCGCACGGGCGCTTCGTTGCGAGCAGAACTGGCCGCCGCCACCTTCGCCCGCACCGCCGAGTACGACGCCGCGATCGCCGCGTTCCTTTCTCGTCGGTCGCCCGGCGTCTTCCCAAACGTGCTCAGCCCGCGTTTCACGCTCGTTGATCGCCTTCGCTACGGCGAGAATCCCCATCAGGAAGCCGCGCTCTATCGCGATCCGGCCAGCACCGGGCAGTCGGTGGTAAGCGCCACGCAGTTGCACGGCAAGCAACTGAGTTACAACAACATCCTCGACGCGGCCTGGGCGCTCGAAGCGGTCAAATCGGTTGAACGCCTTCGCGGGCCTTTGCCCTCCAACGTGCCGAGTTACCTCGAAGCCGTGTCAAACGACGGCTCTTCGCCAAACTTCGACCTCGCTTCTCTGCCCGCCGCCACCGCCGTGGTCATCAAGCACACCAACCCCTGCGGCGGCGCAGTGGCCACCACGCT
>JBGSRG010000327.1:0-7670 GCA_041737685.1 Phycisphaerales bacterium
CGGCAGCGAGAGCACCAGCGCTACGCCAACGCTGGCAAGCCCCCATCGCGCTGGTCGCCGGCGCCAGACCTTTGCATTGATCGCCGTGAAACCGCACTCGGGGCACGTCAACCCCGGCAGCGCTGGCGTTTCGTACAGGCACCGAGGACACAGATCGCGCCCGGGCCATGCATCATGAATCAACGCACGCCAGAGCGTCTGCAAACCCAGCAACGCTGCAACGCCGCCAAGATAGGGCAGCAGCGTGAGGCCTCCACCTCCCGCTCCACCCCCCGCACCACTGCCCCAGCCAGCCCACGCGATATCGATCAACGCCAGCACGCCGAGCAACACCCAGATGAAGGTTGGAATGCGCACAGCGGTTGTACCCGCCGCTTCGTCGCTGGCTGCACCACGCCCGCCCGTGCCCGTGCCACCGAAGTCCGGCTTTGGACTTCGATCACCTACTCCCAAACTGCCGCGGCCCTGCTGCTCTGCCGATTTGCTGCTCTGTTGCGCTGCCGCCTTCGGCAAAGAGCCAACGCACTCGCCTCAAACTCCACGCCCCCCCACACCCTTCCCCCCAACCGCCCGGTTCAACAACAACTCCTTCGCCGCGCCCACAAGATAGAAAGAGCCCGTCACGCACAGCAGATCATCTCGCCCCAGCGCCCGTTGCGCAATCTGCATCGCCTCGCCCAGCGTCGCCGCCGACTGCGCCACCCGGCCCGAGTACTCCGTAAAGCGAGCGGCGAGGTCCTGCGGGTCCGCAGCCCTCGCGTTCGCAACGCTCCGCGTGAACACCACCTTGTCAGCACCCTGCGACAGTTCACGCACCATGCCCGCAATGTCCTTGTCCGCTGCGCACCCAAAGACCACCACGAGGGAGTCGTACTGCACATACGTGCCAAGCGTCCGCAACAGCGCTCGCACCGACTCGGTGTTGTGTGCGCCATCAAGAATCACCCGCGGGCTTCGGCTCGCCAGTTCCATCCGGCCCGGCATCGCCACGCTCGCCAGCCCATCGCTCACACGCGACTCTGAGCACGAAAACCCTCGCTCGCTCAGCCGGTCCAGAATCGCCAGCGAAAGTCCGCAGTTCATCGCCTGATGATCGCCCGCTAGCGGCACCAGCAGGTGCTCATACGTGCTGCGCGACGTGCTCAAACTCACCCGCATCCGCGGGCCGTGCGGCATAGCGCTCTCAAATCGGCGCGAGAACTCGATCTCTTCGCCCAGCACCAGCAGTGGACATCCAACCTTCTCCGCAACCGTCCGCAAAACCTCCATTGCGCTGGGCTCTTGCGGATACGACACCACAGGCACGCCCGCCTTGAAGATGCCCGCCTTCTCGCGTGCAATCTCCGGCAGCGTTGAGCCCAAGATCTGCGTGTGGTCCAGCGACAGCCCCGTGATCGCCACCACCTCGGGCCGGACCAGATTCGTTGAATCCAGCCGCCCGCCAAGCCCAACCTCTATCACCGCGATATCCACGGCCTGCTCGGCGAAGTGGACAAAGCCCATCGCCGTCATCAACTCAAAGAAAGTCGGCTCCTCGCCGTCAAACTCCTGAAGGTCCAGCCGTGATGCGGCCCCTTCCACCCGCTGCGCAAGACCCACAAAGCACGCCTCGTCCACGCTCCGACGATCGACACGAATCCGCTCGCGTGCGCTCAGAATGTGCGGGCTGGTGTAAAGCCCCACGGTATAGCCGCTGGCCTCCAGACACGCCGCGGTCATCTCGCACACGCTGCCCTTGCCCTTGGTGCCACCCACATGCACCGTCTTCACCGCCAGGTGCGGATCGTCAAGCAGCGACAGCAGCGCCCGCATCCGCCCCAGTTTGAGCATGTCCGACGTCACCCGCGACGCGAGCATCCGCTCGATGTCGGTCCGCCCCAGCAGCCACGCCATCACACCATCAAAGTTCGACAAGTCGTGCGACTGTGCCTTGGCCTTCGCTCCTGCCACCGCGAGCGTGCCCAACCGCACCGGCGCTTCACCCTGCACCTTCGCGCCCTGCTTGTCGATCGCGCTGACATCAGCACCGACGGCGCCCCGCACAGCCGCGTTCACCAACTCACTTCCCATTCGAGCCTTGGCCATGAGTCTCAGGGTACGCCCAGTTCCCCATCAATCCACCGCAAGTTTCAGCACTTCCGTTCCCGCAGACTCCCGCCCCGCAGCGCAACACTCCAGCTCTGCGCCCATCCTTCTCACCACTCCCACCCGCACCCGCAACACCCCGCCGCCTCCGCTCAGCGATGCTCCCATCCAAACTCCGCCGCGTCGATCACCCGCCCGTCCTCCAACTCAACTTCGCAAGTTCCCGCGGTGGCCTCCACCACCGTGCCGATGCGCGTCACCAACGTCCGCCCGCACTCCGCGCCCTCACCCCCAGCAATCGACAACGCCGACGCAACACTGCACGGAACGTCGTCGTCCGCCGCGGCGAACAACAGCTCATAATCCTCGCCGTCGCTCATCGCCCGCTGAATGGTCTCGTGTTGAATCGTCCCATGCTGAATCGCCCCCTCGCCAGCCGCACGCACGTCCTCATGCAGCGGCACGCTCGCCGCCACAATCCGCACCCCAAGCCCGCTCGCCGCTGCAAGCCGCGCCGCATCTCGACCAAGCCCATCGCTCACGTCGATCATCGCGTGCAACCGCCCCCGGCACTCTTCGCCCCCCACACCACCACCCACGCCCAGCACGCGCCGAAGTTCCAACGCCTCAACAACACGCGGCCAGAACGTCAAATGCCGTCCCGACGCCAGCGAGTTGCCAACACGGCCCGTGACGTACAGCCCATCCCCAACCCGAGCGCCCGACCGCAGCACCGCGCCATGCGGACCCGATCTACTACCGCCACTCCCCTCATCCCCGCCTTCTCCGCACACTGTCACGCTCAGCACCAGCGCCGCTTCACCAACGCCAACACCCGCTCCATACGTAGCCAGATCGCCACCCACCACCGGCACACCAAACACCTCTCCCCAATACGCCAACCGTTCGCACAACTCCTCCGCCCGCGCATCGCCCGACCGCAACACCCCCGCCGCCAACGACCATCGCGGCAAAGCCGCCATCGCCGCCAAGTCTGACGCCGCCCGCGCCATCGCCTTGCGAGCGATCAGATCGACCGGCGTCTCAGGCGTGAAGTGACGTCCCTCCACCAACTGATCGACGCTCAGCGCTTGCCAGCTCTGCGCATCACCCCGCACGCGCAACACCGCGCAGTCATCGCCCGGCCCCACCATCACCCACGGGTGCCGCGTCGACATGCCCGCCCAACGGGCCTGAATCTGTTGATGCAGTTCGCTCTCGTCGGCCACAGCGCAGTTTAGCGGCGAGCCCGCCACACCCAAACCACCCACCCTCACGCCTCACGCCGCTACAGTTTCCACATGAACGGAACGAACGCTACGAACACGATGAACACCCTCAGATTCACGCGGGCCGCCCTCATCATCACCCTCGCCGCCACCCTCTTCACAACCCTCTTCACGGGCCTCGCCGCGGCAAGCCCCGCCCCAAGCGTTGCCTCAGCCACCGCCTCCGCCGCCGCTCCGCCCACAGGCATCAACGTCCCCGACTACCGAATGTTCAACCAGCCGCTGCCCATGATCATCCGCAGCGCCATCCGCGAAGCCAATGGCCGCATCGACAAGATCGCCTTCGACCCCGCAACCTACCGCGTCTTTATCTCCGGCACGCGCGAGGGCGCGGTCTTCGTCCTTGACCTCGCCACCCACAAAACCCCGCACATCATCCAGAACCTGCCCGAGCCACGCGACCTCATCTGGCAAGCCAAAGCCAGCCGCCTCATCGTCGCCTGTGGCGGCGACGGAACCCTGAGAACCTTCAAGCCGCAAACCCTCGACGGCATGCAGGCAAACCCCGCCTACGCGCCCGAGCTCACCGTGCAACTCAGCGGCGAAGCCACCGATCTCTCCCTCGAACCCGCCGGCGAACGCGTCTGGGTCGCCCATGCACGATCCATCAGTTGCGTTGACCTCACCAAGGGTGAACAGGTCGCCCGCATCGCGCTGCAGGGTCGGCCCGACGGCCTGGTCTATGTGCAAACCCCCGCCGGGCCGCGCGTCTTCGCCAACGTGCCCAAACCAGACGCTAAGCCCGACACCAGCCCCGAATCAGCCAAGTCCATCATCATCGTCATCGACCCAGCCACCAACACCATCGTCGATCGCTGGTCCCTCAGCAACGCCCGCGGCAACAGCGCCATCAACGCCGACAACACCGGCACACGCCTCTTCGTCGTCGCCCGAGACCCCGCCCTGCTCATCGTCCTCGACACCCTCACAGGGCGCGAGATCGCCCGCGTCCCCATCGTGGCCGACGCCGACGGTGTCGAGTTCAGCGCGAAGTTCAACCGCCTCTACATCCCCGGCGGCGGAAACGGCGGCCAGGTCAGCGTCGTGCAACGCACCCTCGCGAGCGCACAAGCCAACCCCGCTGCCAAAGTTGCCCAAACCGAAGAAGCCAAGCCCGAAACGGATCAGCCCGAAACAACCAAGTCCGACACAAACCGCGACACCAACCCCAACATCACCACCGTGGCCGCCGAGCGATACGAACTCATCCACACCGAGACCACCAACGCCGGCGCACGCACCGCCGTTCTCTCAGAGAGCGAGCGACTGCTGCTCGTCGCCGCGCCCGCGCTCGGCGTCGATCCAACCTTCATCTACGTCTATCTCGTGGGGCCAGAATAAGCCCCGATCTCCTCTATCACTACCGCCATCAGCGCCGCCGACGCCGAGCCCTCGACACCACACCCCCCGCAGCAAACAGCCCGAACACCCCAACCGAAGGTATCGGTCGAGTGGCGTACACAAACAACTCATACGCGCCGGGATCGGGCGCGCCCGCAACAAACCCAAGCCCAACCTCGATGAAATAGAACCCCGACACCGGCACGAACACGTCGAGCAGAATCGAGTCCGTCGATTCCGATTCGTTGTCGTTGATCGCCGCACCGCTGTAGTACGGCAGTACCACACCCGCCGAGTCCAGCAGCGCCACAAACGTGTTGGCCGGGTCCATGATGCGGCCATCAAGATCCGGCCCCATCACCGCCGACATCACCTCAATCGTCAGAAACGTGCCGCCCGGCACGAACACCTTGTAATAGTCGCCCTCGGGCGCACCCATTGATGAGACGCCCAGCGTCCCCGTTATCGCAACCGCCGCCGCTGAAAACGTCGGCTCGGTCACCATCGGCACCTCAGGAAACTTCAGCGGGTTCGCCACCACCAGCGGCGAAAGCGAGATCTCCTGCGCCATGCCCAAGTCGCCGTGAAACATCGCCGACTCCGGCACCGTCAAACCCGACCGATTGAACTCCAGTTTGATCGCAGAGCGTTGGCTCAGCCACTTCCCCGTCAGCAGCGTCGCCGAGTTCAACGAAACCGTCGACGCCAGCGACATGACATGAAAGCTCGTTGCCGCAGCGCCGGTCGGCCCCGGAAACGTCGGCGAAAACGCCCCGGCGCTCACACCGATCCCGTCGCCGATCGGGCCAAAACCATCGTGATGCCGCAGCCCCAGAATGTGGCCAAGCTCGTGCGCCGCAAAGTTCGCGCTCGCCGCCACCACGTTCCCCGGCGTCACAATGCTCGACTCGGTCCACAACACCCCCGGCGCCGCGAACGGGTTCTGTGTCCCCACAAACAACTTCAGCCCGCCCACCGCGTTCACATAAGCATCGTCGGTCGTGTCCACATTCCGAAAGTCAATATGGTCGGCAAACCCGCCGCCCAGACTGCCATAGTTGAACTTGATCGAACTGGCCGTAAACACCGGCGGCGGAGTCAGCGTGAAACTCACGCCATACGGCCCGTACAGCGACTCCAAGTATCCCTTGACCGCCCCCTTCTCGCCCATCGTGTACGCGTGCAAGTCCACCGCGGCGATTCCGCCACCGGTGGTCGTAAAGTCGAGATACACAACCTGAACCCCCTGCGCCCCCGCGCAGACACAACCAACCATCGCGATGGAAACGGCCAAACGCGACGACCTGAGTCGTTTACTCTGCATGTCTCTCTCCTCTCAACTACCTGTGGGCACCGCTCACCTCGATGAACCGGACCGCTCTGACGAGTGTAACCCAGGACTCAGGCCCTGCAACCACCGGCCGAAGTTCCACCAACGACAGCCGAGATTGGTCACGTCCGGGGCACATTCTGCAAGGCGTCCGTTGAAGCAGTCCCCTTTCCACCTTGCCTTCACCCGATCGACTTCCGAACATCCAATCCCCTCCTCGCCATCCACGCGCCACTTTTCGACACTCCCTTTCACCCGATCGCGCCCCTGAATCCTTCAATCACCCCATGCCCATCTCCGCCCCTTCTCGCTGCCCATGGGCCACCAACCCCCTCGCCATCGCCTATCACGACAGCGAGTGGGGCGTGCCATGCCACAACGACCACACGCTCTTTGAGTTTCTCACACTCGAAGGCGCACAAGCCGGCCTGAGTTGGGACACCATCCTCAAAAAGCGCAATCGCTATCGCGAGGCCTTCGAGAACTTTGACCCGGCGCTCGTCGCTCGCTTCACGCCCGCCCGAATCAACAAACTCTTGCGCGATCCCGACGGCCCCGCCGGCGTCGTGCGCCATCGCGGCAAGCTCGAATCCACCATCACCAACGCACGCGCTCTGCTCAGCCTTCAAGACGAGCACGGCTCCTTTGATGCCTACATCTGGACCTTCACGGCCGCGGCGGGGCGAGCCAAACCCGGCCACCCAATCATCAACCGCTTCCGAGCCATGACCGATGTCCCGGCCCACACGCCCGAGTCCGATGCCATGAGCAAGGCGCTCAAGAAGCGGGGCTTCAAGTTCGTCGGTTCAACCATCTGCTACGCCTACATGCAAGCGATGGGCATGGTCAACGACCATCTGGTCAACTGCCCCTCCGCCCCCCACCCCTCCTCGCCCCAACGGGGCGCAGGCCTGTAGCCACGGGTGAAGCCCGCAGCTTCGCGGGTGCAACCCATGGAAAGCATGACAACGCAACGAACCCGCCCCGGCAGGCACGGCGGAATCGCCTGAGTTTGATCCGCGCGCTTCGCGTCCGCGTCCCCGCCCCTGCGCTCGAAGTCCGGCTTCGGACTTCGATGACCTTCACCAACTCCCCAACCCTTCGCCACAATGCCGCGGCGGCGTGGCCAACCCCTCACTCACTCGCTCGCACTCGGGCGACTCACTCCGCTGGCTTCATTTGCCGCTTTGCCGCTTTGTTGCTCTGCCAGTTTGCTGCTTCAGTGCCTCCCGCGCTCATCGCGGCACATCACGCCCGCGAATCCCGTTCCGCGTCGCCCAGAAGTACGCCGGATACGCCGTCGTCCCGTTCTCCCCGTTCTCGATCCCGTCCCGTGCAATCCCGCTATACCGGTTCAGCACGTTGCTCGGCATCCGCCACAGTCCGCTCGCCGGGCTGTACTCCCGGCTCACCACCGGGTCCGCGTCGTTCACCAAGCCGTTCAGTTGCGCAATCGCGATCGAGTCCACGCTGCCATCAGCCCGCGCAAACCGCGGCGATGCCTCCGCATTGTTCCACTGCGGCGACAACTTCACTCGCCCATCCGCCGAGCGGCGGGTCTGCAGAGCAAAGTCAAACCGTTCCCACAACATCACCTTACCCTGCGGATGCACCACCTGATCGGT
>JBGSRG010000345.1:0-4018 GCA_041737685.1 Phycisphaerales bacterium
CACCAACTCGTCTAGCGCTGCGTCAGAGGTCGCTCGCAGTTCCTTCGCCAGCGCGTCGGTCATCTGGGCCTGGCTTCGCAGCCAGCCCAGACTCACCCGCCGGTTCCGCAACTTCATCGAAGCGTGCGTCGCCAGCAGGTCAAGCCCCTTGGGGTTCTCCGGCCGCCGCCGCCGGCTTCGGACCGACTCAAACAGCGCGTTGTACTCGGTAACGGCCTGTGACATACGTCCTTCGGTATCAGCCAGCACAAAGACTCGCTCAGCGATTCAGAGTTTCACACGCCCCTGCAACTCGCGCTCCAGCCGTTCCCACCACTGCGACAGCCACGGGCGATCCTCCAGCGTGAACCGGACGTGCACCCGCGTGCCGGGCAGCGCCACCCTCAACAATTCTTCCGCCGACTCCGGCTGCACGTACACCGTGAACACCGGTCGCTTGGCCATGCGGCCCGAGCGATCGTCGCGCTCGGTCTCAACGCTGCCACCACCGTCAAAGCCCAGCGCCGATCCGGGCAGAATCCGCTGGCCCGCGCCGGGCGTCGTCACGGTGCCACCAACCAGCACCGCATCAACTTCCGACACCGGTCGCACTTCCACCACATATGGCTCGTGCTGCATCTCTGCAAGCCAGCCCGCCTGACGCTGATCCACAATCGCCGCGACGCGCACGCTGCCCGTGTCCACAACCTCGCAGATCGGGTCGCCACGCTTCAAGAATGCGCCCAGCAAGGTCTCTGGGTTGTTCGAAACAATCACGCCCGCGTGCGGCGCGCGAACCACCAGACCATCAATCCGACGGTCATACTCGGCCAGTTGCTCGCTCAGCACACCGATCCGCTCGCGTGCAATCTCGGCCCCGCCCGGCTCGTCCTGAGTGATCGCCAGCCGCTCGGTTACCCGCGTCTCGCGGATCTGCGAATCGGTTGACACTCGCTGGTTCAGCAAGTCCGGGTTCGAGAGCGTCAAGATCGCCTCGCCCTCCTCCACCAGATCGCCGATGCGCTTGTGCGCCACCTCGACAAAGCCCTCGCTGGTCGCATAGATGCCAGCGCGAGCGGTCGATTCAACAATCCCCACGCCCCGTCGATGGTCGGGCATAGGAATCCAGCCCACCAAGATCACCGCCCCCGCCAGCAGCGCCAGCGTGATACCAATCGATCGCTGCCGATGCTCGGCGTGCTGCGAACTCGTCGCCAGCCAGTGCATGAACTTGCCGCTGGGCATGATGAACCACGCCGCGGCGGTCCAGATCGCCAGAATGAGCCCGATCGAGAACGCCACGCCCAGCACATAGAGCGTGATGGTAAAGAACAAGAACACCCGGTACACCATCGCCAGCACGCCGTAGGTCACCAGAATGGCCGACTCCGACGCCACCGTGCTCGGCGGGGTCAGATTCTTCAGGTGATACAGATACTTCTGGCACAGGTGCTGCAACATGCGGTTGGCACGCTGCGCCAGGTTCGGCACCTCGAGCAGGTCTGACAAGATGTAATACCCGTCAAATCGCATCAGCGGGTTGGCGTTGAACAGCACCGTGGCCACGCTGGCCGTGAACATCACGTTGTACGCCAACTGCCGCGTTGTGCTGCCCTCATCGGCACCAAGCCAGACATACGTCGCGATCGCCGCGCCGAACAACTCAAAGATCATGCCGCCCGCGCCCACCGCGATCCTCTTCCACTTGCTCGGGAACGCCCAGCACGCCGAAGCGTCGACATAAGGCGAAGGGATCAGCACCAGCAGCATCGCGCCCATCTCGGGCACCTGCCCGCCATACCGCTTGCAGATCACGCCGTGGCCCAACTCGTGCCACAGTTTGGTCAGCACAAACGCCACGGCGATCCACATCCAGTTGCTCGGTGCGATGTAGTCCTGAAACTGGCCCGTCAGTTTGGGCCACGAGTCCGGGCGCGACATCAACGCCGCAAGCGCCGCAACGATCAGCACACACCACGCAACAAAGCCCCACACGTTGATGAACGGTCGAAAGAACGGCTCAACGGCGTTCAGCAGCCTGTCCGGGTTGAACAGCCGCATCTTGAAGTACATGATGCCGATCGCCTGCGCCGCCGCTTTCTTCTTCACACGGTCCCGCCCACGTCGCAGCAACTGCTCGGTCTCGGGCGTCGTGTCCACGCTCAGCAAGTTCGAGTTGTACAACTGCCCGATGAGTTGGATCACCTCGTTCTGCGTCGGCGCCGAATCGCCAAACTTGCTCAGCGAGACCTTCCATGCCTCGTCGATCGTGCGGCTGCCGTCCAGCGTGCCGACAAAGTCGTGCGCCACCGGGTTCAGGCGATAAAACTGGTTGCTCGTCGGATCGTGAACAACGTGCCATCGACGGCCACGATACCGCTGACGTGTGATCTGCACGTGCGGGCGCAGTTTGGGCCGCATCGGCCGCACACGGTGCCAGAAGGGCGAGAATGTTGGGCGTTCGTTCCTTGCCATGCGCTCACTTCACGGTCGGCACAATCGTGCCGCCCGTCTGCCTTACCACAGCCACAATCTCACGGTGTCGATGATCTTGCGCGAGCCGATCTGCAACAGGCTCAGCCGCTGCGTGTCAAACTTCGCGATGCCTTCCATGCCCACCACGAGCGTGTAGTCTCGCAGCCGGTCGAGATTCTCAGGTGTGTTGTCAAGGGTGGCCCGCACCTCAAAGGTGTTCTTTCCTTCTCCCGCCTGCGCCAGCGGCACAATCCGCTCCACCGTGAACGCCAGAGGCCGACCAGGGCTTGCCTTGGTCGCGATCGAACCCGTCGCCCGGCCATCAGAGCCCTGCGCCTGCTCGAACGCCTCTCGCACAAACCGGATGTCCGACTCCTCAACCTTCGCCGTCACCACCAGTTCGTCCAGCGCGGCGATCTGCATCAGCGTGTCGCCCAGTTTCACGCTCGCGCCCACCTTGTCCTTCAAGTCGCCCACGATAATGCGCCCGCTGATGGGCGAGGTGATCCTCGACTTGTCAATCCGGTACTGATACAACGCCGCCTCGGCGACCGAACGCTCCAACTGCGCTTCGCCCTGTTTCACCTTGCCCTGGTCGCC
Organism: Phycisphaerales bacterium; assembly: GCA_041737685.1. Lineage (GTDB taxonomy): Bacteria > Planctomycetota > Phycisphaerae > Phycisphaerales > UBA1924 > JAHBK01. The sequence continues at coordinate 3,055 of JBGSRG010000345.1, forward strand.
CTCGCGCCGCGCCGCGGCGATCTGCGTGCGTGCCTGCTGCGTCTTGGCGTTGGCATCGGCCAAACCAAGCCGCAGTTCCTCGGTGTCCAGTTCCAGCAGCATCTGGCCCACGCTCACGTCGCGCCCCGGCTCGATCCCCACCCCAAGCCGTCGAATCTGGCCATCAAACGGCACGCTGACCACGCGGCGCACACGCGGCTCGATCGTCGCGTCCGCGCCCGGTCGATACGTCGTGTGATACAGCGACACAAACAGAGACGCCGCGATCACCGCAACGCCCACCAGTTTCCATACCGTGTGCTTGGTCCCCACCAGCCAGCCCGCCGCCTTCACGCTGTCGTCGTACGCCCGCAAGGGCAGAATGCGATCGTCGCTCTTGCGGATCCGCAGCACCGGCGCGATCAGGTCCAGCGCCGCCTGAACCATCTCGATCCAAGCGCCATCAAGCCCCTGCTGCGATGCGGTCTCCAAGGTCACCACGCCCACCACGTCCTCGTCGGTTCGCAGCGGGATCGAGCACACCTTCGCCGAAGCGTTTCCCGCGGCGAGCTCTCGATGCGAATGAACGATCGACTGGCTCAGCAGCACGTCGCCGCCCGGCCCATCGGCCGAAGGCTGCGGAAAGACAATCGCTTGCTCCTGATCCAGACACTCGTCCATCGCCGCTTGCAGTTTGACCACCGTGGCCATGCGACGGTCGAACGTCTCAACGTCGCTCAGCGCTTCCACTCGCACTTGGTCGTTCTTCACCCAGCCCAGCGACACACGGTCAAGCGCAAACTGCTTGGCCAGATCGTTGACCATCTGAATCGCAGCACCCTTGAAGTTCCTCGACGTGTTCACCGACGCGATCAGCCGCGTGGCGAGGTCCAGCGCCATCGACGCCGCTTGCGTGCGCTGCAACGCCGTTCGCGCCGCGTGGCCAGAGAGATAGCCCGCGAGCACCTCGGCCATCGCCATCGTC
>JBGSRG010000362.1:0-2385 GCA_041737685.1 Phycisphaerales bacterium
ATGAGCAGCAGGCTGATCGCAGCTCCAGCAAGGCCCACAAGTCCGCCTGAACTGGCTGCGCTCGCGATTTCGCCGCCGCCACCATCACCCGTGAGCATCTGCCCCAGGATCAAGACCGGCACGGCCTGAGCCCACGCAAGCAGCGTTGACGAGCCAAGCCGTGCGCCGATCGTCGCCCACATCGGCGTCGGCGACACCAGTTGCGCTTGCAAAAACCCCTCGCGACGATCGTCGATCAGGCCGATCGCTCCAAAGATCGACGAGAAGACCACCACCGCGACCGCGATGCCAGGCACCAGATAGGCCTGATACCGCTCGCCAGAATCGGCACCCGCAAACGACCCGGCGAATCCTGAACCCAGCACCAACCACAGCATCACGCTGGTGCCGATCGCCGCGATCACGCGCGATGGCTGTCGAATAAATCGCAGCACATCGCGATGAATCAGCGCAATCATCGCCGTCGGCCCGATTGTGCGCCATGCGATCATGATCCCCCCCTTGGCCGCGCCGACCCCGACCCGCTCCTTCCGCGACTTCGGTCTCGTCGTCGGCCCCGCCCGACGTTTGCAGCCAACTCGGCCAATCCCTCAGCGTCCGTCTCTGGAACAAGTGATGCGCCGGTCACCGCCAGATACGCATCGCCCAGCGTCGGCCGCGCGTGCTCGAACGTCATACGACTGTCCAGTAGTCGCGTCAGCAATCCTTGCTTGGCCTCGGCCGATTCCGGCATCACGACGCGCTGCCAGCCCCGCAACTGGGTGAAGTCCAAACCCTCGGCGGCCAGGCCGACTATCGCGTTGCCCCCACCACACACCGCCTTCAATGCCGCTCCCGCCCGCTCATCCTCTACCCACACCCGCAACACCGCAGGCCCCATGCTCGCGCGCAGCGCGCCCGGCGAGTCGTCAGCAACGATCCTTCCGGCGTGCATCATCACCACGCGATCGGCTTCGCCCGCCTCGTCCATTAGGTGCGTGCTCATCACCACGCTCAGCCCCGTCGCTCCGCCGCTCAGCCCAGATTCGCCGGCGCTCGCCGCTCGCTCTTGCCGCAGCGACGCGATCAACGACAGAAAGGACTGTCTTGCCCGAAGGTCCAGCCCCGTTCCCGGCTCATCCAGCAGCAGCAAGTCCGGTCGGTGCAGCATCGCCCGCGCCAGATCTGCCCGCCGACGCAGCCCGCCCGAGAGCGTGTGGCAGCGCTGGTCAAGCCGATCGCTGATGTCCATTGCCCACGCTAGTTCTTCGATCCGGGCATGGCTCTGTTGTCGGCCAAGTCCGTAGAGCGCTGCCGCGGTGCGCAGATTCTCACGCACCGTCAGCAGTCCATCCAGCCCAGCCGACTGGAAGACCACGCCAAGCCGAGATCGGATCGATCTCCCGTGCACTCCGTGCGCTGACGCTGCCTCCCCCGGCCACCAGTCTAAGCTCCCGCGCGTGGGCGCAATCACCGTGGCCAAGATGTTCAACAGCGTGCTCTTGCCCGAGCCGTTCGGCCCGAGCAACGCCACAAACTGACCATCAGGCACGCTCAGGCACACACCATCAAGCGCTGCCCTGCCCGCCGTCCTGCCTCGCGCCGCGCCCGCGCCGCGATACTCGTGCGTCAGATCTCGCGCTTCAACGGCCAGCCCCATCGTGCTCATGCGCTGGCCCAAAGTCCGTCGATCAGCATCGCGATCATGATCAGCGGCAGGTGCGAAATCGACGCCAGAAATACCCGCTTAGCGTCGCTTCGTTCTCGCCGCGCCGCAAACTTGCCGCACAGCACGCAGAACGCAACGCCGCTTACTCCCGCAACGATCGAATAACCAAGCCCCAGCCGGTCGGGCATAAACACCACCGGAGCCAGAGTCGCGGGCACTAGCGCGATCGACCAAGCCAACACCGCCGCGGCGGTGGCTCGCCCGTCGGGGTCCACCACCGGCAGCATCACATAGCCACCCTTGGCATAGTCAGCGCGATACATCCACGCAAGCGCCAGAAAGTGGGGAATCTGCCAGACCACCATCAGCACCACCAGCGACCAGCCCGCGGGCTCGACCAGCGACGCGAAACTCGCCTCTGCATCGGTTGCGTGGCCGATCGTCGCCGCCGCACTCCAGCCGATCAAAGTCGGCAGCGCGCCGGGCAGCGTGCCCACGAGAGTGTTGAACGTCGTCCGAGTCTTCAGCGGCGTGTAGATCAGCACATACAGCAGAATCGTGGCCAGCGCCACCGCGGCCGGCGCAGCACCACAGCCAACCCACAACAGCAGCACGCCGCACAAACCCAGCATCAGCCCCGCCACCAGCGCTGGTCCGGGTGCGATCCGGCGGGTCGGCAAGGGACGATCCGCCGTGCGGGGCATCAGCGCATCGCGCTGACGCTCCCACCACATGTT
>JBGSRG010000388.1:0-4732 GCA_041737685.1 Phycisphaerales bacterium
CGGCGTGGCTCTGGCACGCGCGCGAGGACTTTCGCGGCGTGCCGGCGATGGAGGCCTACGTTGCGGAACTGGACTATGACTCGCTGCTGGCCGAGCACTTGAGTGCGGCGGCGGGGTTTGCCGCACGATGGGATGAAACGAGGGATCTGACCGAACGCGCTGAGGCCGTTCCGGAGTTCCTTTCGAGCGCTCTGCTCGCACCCACACTGCCGATGGGCCTGAGCACGACGCTCCGCAACGCGGCGAAGCAGAGCGAATCGGGCCTGCTGCCCGAGGACGTTCAAGAGGTGAGCGAAGCGGCCCAGAACGTTGAAAGAACGTGGAACGAAGGCCCACGTGCCTACCGAAACGTCTGGCGGACGTGGCGACTACCGGGTTAGGGTGGGGGCGGCGAGATAAAGGCTGAGTCTGGCGTTACTGCCAGAGCGGGCCAGCAAACTGCCGGGACAATCTTGCAGGCGAGACTTGGCCGCAATCACAGCGGGTCCGGCACGAAGCGTCGCGACGCGAAAAACCGCGAAGCGTATCAATCCTGCGTGCTTCGTCCAATGGGCCTGGCAGGAGTCGAACCTGCGACCTCACCCTTATCAGGGGTGCGCTCTAGCCACCTGAGCTACAAGCCCGAAATGCCCAACACCGTCGGAAACTTCCCGTTCTCGATCGACTTTCTTTGGCCTTGCGACCGCGGCAAAATCGATCGGTCCCGGGGCGTTTCGGCCGGGGTGGTGATAATAGCCCCAAGGGGTGGGATCGACGAGGAGCAAGCCCATGCGCCGATTCAGTCAATGCCACCCCGACCGACCCGGACTTTGGCGCTCAGCCCGCCCGGCGGTTTGCACACTGGCCCTGGTCGCGGCGAACCTGACTTATGGGAGTGGCAACGCGCTCGCCGCCCAGCCGCCCGCTCCAAGGGCCGAGCCCGAGCGCTCCAAAGCCGCTTCCACGCCCGAAGCCCTCAGCCGCGGCGTGGGCTTGTTGCTCGCGGGTCAGGAAGGCTCGCCCGCCGACAACGCCAAAGACCCTCAGCCGCGCGAGTGGCCTTATGAAGGTGTCTACCGCGTTCGTGGCCAGATACCGATCGGCTATCGCGTGGGTGGCACCTCGATCTGTTCCATGGCGCTGCTGCGCTCGCCCGGCTATGCCCAGGACACTGCCCGGCAAGAGTCAATCAGCCGTGCGATCGGGTTTGTGCTTGAGGGTTTAGATCATCCGCTGATGAACCCGGACTATGACGGCGGGTACGACGTTCGTGGCTGGGGCTACACCTATGCGCTGCAGTTCGTGCTCGTGCTGCTCGAAGACGAAGCGGCGCGGGTTCCTGCTTCGACAACCGTCGAGGCGCTGCGAGCCACGGCTCAGCGCTTGGTTGATGCGATCGAAGCAACCGAGATCTCGCAGGTTGGCGGCTGGAACTACGCCCGTGGCCAGGGCAAGCAGACCGTCAGCCCGCCCTCGCCCTTCATGACCGGGCCGACATTGCAAGCACTCTTTGCCGCGAAACTCGCGGGGTTCAGCGTGAACTCGAGCGTGGTCGAGCGTGGCCTGCAGGCGCTGGAGCGCGGCCGCACCAAGACCGGCAGCGTGGTCTACGCGGGGGTTGAGGGCGAGCGCTCGGGCGAGCCAGTCCCGGGGAGCGTGGGGCGGATGCTTGTGACCGAAACCACGCTCGAACTTAGCGGCCGTGGCAGCGTCGAGCGGGTTCGCGCAGCGGTCGATGCCTTCTTCACGCACTGGGACTGGCTCGAAGCCCGTCGGGCCAAGACGGGCACGCACGAGCGGCCCTACGGCGTCGCGCCCTACTACTTTTTCTACGCGCACTACTACGCGGCACAGGCCATCGAGCGGCTGCCAAAGCGCGACCGCGAGGAGTATCGCCGCCGGCTGGCCGAGACCATTTTCTCAGTGCAGAATGAGGACGGCGGCTGGAACGATCGGGTCTTTCCGCGCAGCGCCAACTATGGCACCGCGATGTCGATGATGGCGCTGGGTATGGGCGACGCGCCCAAGCCAGCGGAGTGGTCAGCCAAGCCCGTTGCACCGGATGCCGATCGGAAACCCGCCGGGGCGGGCCAGTGATGGAACGGGCGGTCTCACGCCCGGCGAGCCTCCCTATGGCCCCCGTCGGCACTTGTTTGGTCCATTTTCCATAGGCCCGCCCCGCAACTTCTCCCCGCTGGCCTTGTCTTGGCCCGCACCGATCTGCCCCCACGCCGGTATAACCTTGACGGTTGGCAGCGCCCGCGGCTCAGCGTGAGTCTCGCATCGGCGCGGCGACCCGGAACATTCGGAGTTATTCATGCCCTCTTTCTCTGCCTTGCTCGTTCGTGGGTTCAGCCGGGGCCTTGCTGGTGTGGCGGGCTGTGCCTGCGCCGCGGTGCTCAGCACGGGTGTGGCGTTTGCAGAGCCGCTGCCGACCGACGAAGATCTGGTCCGCGGCACACTGCCCAACGGCTTGGCCTACATTGTTCGTCGGCACGCCAACCCGCCGGGCCGCGCCAGCATGTGGATCAACATCTCGACCGGCTCGCTCAACGAGACCGATGCGCAGCGCGGCATCGCTCACTTTCTTGAGCACATGGCCTTCAACGGCAGCGAGAACTTCCCGCCGGGCACCGTCATCAAGTTCTTCGAGGACATGGGGCTGAACTTTGGCCAGCACCAGAACGCCTTCACCAGTTTCGAGCAGACCACCTACCAGTTGAGTTTCCCGGACACCAAGCCCGAGACGCTGGACAAGGGCCTGACATTCTTCGCCGACGTGGCGGGTCGGTTGCTGCTCTTGCCCTATGAGATCGACGAAGAGCGACAGATCATTCTCGAGGAGAAGCGAGCCCGATCGAGCGCTCGGCAGCGCGTGCAGGAGTACATCCTGTCGAACATCGCGCCGGGTTCAACCATCGGTGAGCGCTTGCCGATCGGCGTCGAGGACACACTGCTGTCGATGGGCGAGGGCGACTTTCGAGACTACTACTCGCGCTACTACGTGCCCAGCAACATGACGCTCATGGTCGTTGCCGACGAAGACCCGCAGATCGTCATCGATCGAATCAAGGCCAACTTCGCCGCGGGCGAGAACACGCCCAAGCCATCAGACCGCTCGGCGAACGTGACCGCAACCAAGGGCGCGTCGGGCGTTGTCGCAACCGACCCAGAGTTGACACAGGCCAGCATCTCGATCGGTCGGGTAGACAAGGCCAAGCCCGCCGCGACCACCTACGAAGCCATGCGTGACGATCTGGTCGAGACCCTCGGCGTGCAGTCGTTCAATCGCCGGATGGGTGCCAAACTCAACCGCGGCGGCACCGCGTACTTGTCGGCAAGCGCAACCGTGGGTGATTTCTTCAACGAACTGCGGCAGGTGGCCGTCGAGGCCGAGGGCAAGCCCGAAGACTGGAACAAACTGCTGAACGAACTGGGCGAAGACTTGCAGCGAGCTCGCTTGCACGGCTTCACGAAGCGAGAACTCGACGACGTTCGCTCCGAGATGATCTCGGGCGCCGAGCGGCTGGTCGAGCAAGAGAAAACGATGCCCGCCCGCGTCATGCTGGCACGGATGAACTCGCGCGTCGCGTCGGGTGAGCCGCTCATGTCCGCCGAGCAGGAGTTGGCAGCGCTCCAAAGGCTGCTGCCCACGATCACGCCCGAGGAAGTCTCGGCTAAGTTCCTGCAGAACTTCGACACCCAGAACGTGATCTTCATCGCCGAACTTCCAACGGGTCTGGCCGACGTGCCGAGCGAGTCGCAACTGGTCGAGTTGGGCCGCGCTGCGCTCGCCGTAACGCCGGAAGCCGACGCCGAGGACACGCGTCCAGATTCGCTGATGGCCACACTGCCAACCCCGGGCAAGGTTGCCGATCGCCAGATGCACCAGCCCAGCGAGGTGACAACGCTGCTGCTCGACAACGGCGTGACCGTTCGCCACCGCTTCATGGACATCCGAAAGGATCAGGTCGGCGTGGTCATCACGCTCGCGGCGGGCACAATCAACGAGCCGCGCACCGAGCGCGGTCTGGCCGACGTGGCCGGCCTGGCCTGGAATCGGCCCGCTACCAGCACGCTCTCGAGCACCAACATCCGCGACCTGATGATCGGTAAGAAAGTGGGCGCGGGCGGCGGCACGGGCACCGACACCATGACCCTGAGCGTCTCGGGCAGCCCATCAGACCTCGAGACCGGCATGCAACTGGCCCACCTGCTGCTGACCGATCCCAAGATCGAGCAGGCCGCCGTCGATCAGTGGCGCGAGGGCGAACTGCAGGGCATCGAGGCCCGCAAAGCCGACCCTCAGGCCGCATTCTTCGCCCTCCTCACGCAGGCAACGTTCCCCGACTCCGACGCACGCACACAGCTGCTCACCGCCGAGCAGGTGCGGGCCGTCTCGGTCGAGTCGGCGCAGTCCTGGCTGACACAGACGGTGCGATCAGCGCCGATCGAGGTCTCGATCGTGGGCGACCTGCCGCTGGCCGAGGCCGAGCGGCTCGTGGTGGCCTATCTCGGCTCACTGCCAAAGCGAGAGCGAATGACCGCTTCGACGCTCGACAATCTTCGATCACTCTCGCGCCCGGTCGGTCCGATCGAGCGGGCCTCAACCCTCGCGACCAAGACCGACAAGGCGATGGTGTGCATCGGCTTCTACGGCCCAGACCCCGAGAACCTGGCCGATTATCGCATGATGCGCATGGCCTCGCAGATCATGCGTTCGCGCATGACCCAGCGCGTCCGAGAGAAGGAG
>JBGSRG010000393.1:0-12806 GCA_041737685.1 Phycisphaerales bacterium
GTGCCGCAGCGGCCCGCGGCACATGGATCGACGACGGCCCCGAGGGCCTGGCCCACGTCACCTTCGCCGCTGAGGGTGCCGACTTCGACCCCGCGATCGACCGCAACGGACGATTCATGGTCTTCGCCAGCACCCAGCACCGGCCCACCGCAGACATCTATCTGAAGAAAACCGACGGCCGCACCATCACGCAACTCACGGCCGATCCCGCACAAGACGTCATGCCCTCCATCTCGCCCGACGGCTTGCGAGTCGCATATGCCTCGAATCGCCGCGGCAACTGGGACATCTTCGTGATGTCCATCAACGGTGGACAGTCGGTCCAGTTCACCAGCGATTCCTCGCACGAACTGCACCCCAGTTGGTCGCCCGACGGCCGCAGCATCGTGTTCTGCCGGCTCGGCCAGACCAGCGGCCGCTGGGAACTGTGGGTTGCCGACGCCAGCGGCGGCACGTCCAGCGAGTTCATCGGCTACGGCCTGTTCCCCGAGTGGTGCCCCACCGCGGCCACCGGCGAGAACGGACGCGACCAGATTCTGTTCCAGCGTTCCAAAGAGCGCGGCGATCGCGCCTTCAGCATCTGGACGGTCGATTACCAGCCGGGCGATGCTTCCAACCCCACCGAGATTGTCTCTAACCCGGAGGCGGCGCTTGTGAACGCTCGCTGGAGCCAAGACGGCCAGTGGATCGCCTACGCCGCCGTACCGAGATCGGCCTCAGGCCGCGGCCCAACTTACGCCCGAACTCGACCTTCAAGCGACCTGTGGCTCACGCACGTCGACGGATCGTCGCGAGTCATGCTGACCTCGGGCCAGCATCTGAATCTGATGCCCGCCTGGGCGCCCGACGGCCGACTTTTCTTCGTCTCTGACCGCGAGGGTGTGAACAACATCTGGTCGCTGGGCACCGAGAAGGCCGTCGCCGCAGCGACAGGCCGTCGCATGGGACAACCACCACAGACGACCAACATGGCCACCGTTCCCACCGAGGCCAACGGCCACGAGTAACGGCTTGTCAACTTTCCGGGCCGTGCGGACCGATGGATTACCGGACCTGAAGCCGGGTGCTCCGCTCGAATGTTCCTTCAAGCGGATCGATCGCCGGCCGATGGCCCAAGACTTGCGATTGTGCGCAGCGTGGAACGCTTCGCTCTCAGGCAGGACGCCATGACAACCGTACCGAATCCACGCACACACTCTGTCCACGCTTTTGGCGTACAGAGCGGGCTGGGCTTGCTTGCAGGCCGCTTTGTCGGCCTGCTTGCTGTTGTCATCGTCTGCACAGCAGGCTGCAACAAAGACCGCCGCGCTCTCGAGCCGCCGCAAGTGCTGACCGCACCCCAGGCAAAGGTCGGCGGCGCACTCTGGGCCGTCGCGCCCTTGGCCAACGAATCCGGCGTTTCCAGCGTCGACACGCTGGCAATGTCCGACAAACTGGTCGCCGCGGTCAACGAGGTTCGCGGGCTTTCATGCCTGCCGCTCAATCGCACGATCGCGGCGATGCGAGCCAGGCAGTTGTCGCATATCAACGGGCCAGACGATGCCCGAATCCTCGCCGAGACGCTCGGTGTTGATAGCCTGATCGTGGGCAGTGTCACCGCCTATGACCCATACGAACCACCGAAACTTGGTCTGACTCTGGCCCTGTTCTCGATCCGCACCGCTGACGATCTGAATCAGGCCGATCCATTGAAAGTTCGCGGGGCTTACAACGACGCGCAGGTCCGAGTCCCTACACGATTTGATTCCCGGCCCGCCGCGGTCGTCAGTGAGCACCTTGATGGTGCCAATCACGACGTTCTGTTTGCCCTTCGGCAGTTTGCCACAGGCCGGCACGATCCGTACTCGGCCCACGGCTGGCAAATCTATCTGGTGAGCATGGATCGGTACAGCGAGTTCGCGGCGTACACGGCCGTGGCTCGGCTCATCGACCGCGACCGCCTTCGCTCCGCAAGCGAGCAGGCCGCGGCGAGCGAGCGATTCGAGACCGATCGCTGAGTGCGGCCCAGTTCCGGGCCGCCGATCGGCGGAACCGGAAGGCTGATGCACTTCAAGAACCCCACCAAACGACCGAGCAACCAACAGAGCGCTCTCACGGCCACACCGCCTCAGCGCGAGCCGATTGTCTATCGCAAGGGCGCAGGCCGCTGGGTCTTTGAGTGCGACGACGAGAGCGAGCAGGCCTTGCTCGCACACGTAGCGCACTTGGCCGCGAAGCACGTTGACGGATTCGACCACTTTGATGCAGCGCTTGTTGGCCATCAGATCCGACAACGTCTGAGCGCCAACATCGGCCGCGACACTCCGTCAGCGCAGCAAGCACAACCGCCGGCGCCGCCCAAGCACCCGGTTCCAGACAACCCCGGCCCGAAGTCGCGCCCCAAGGCATCGTGACGACCGAGCGCCAGACCATGTGCTGCATCGACGGTGTCGCCAAAGCGTTAATGAACTCAGTCAACTTGACCCACCTGACACAGACCCACCAGACCGCCCACCCGCGCCAAGTGCTTCAAGTGTGACTGACCGCAATACAGCGCGCCCCACACAGCCCGGGATTTCACGGCCCGCATCGAACCAGACAAAGCCGGACCTGGAAAGGTCCGAAGAAAGACGGCACGCAACACGCGCCACGGAAGGCGCGACACGGAGTACGGATGATGAGCACTCTCCCGGTCATCGGTGGGTTTACGGACTATCTCACCAACGAGCGGCATTTCAGCCACTACACCGCTCGCTGCTACAGCGCTGATCTGCGGCAGTACGTCGAGTTCCTCGCCTCAGAGGCCAATCTTCAAGTCATCGATGCAAACGAGGCGGTCGCCTTCGAGCGAGCGGTCTCAGGTGGAAACGATGCCGTCGCCGCGACCATCGTGCCAACAACCGTGACCAAGATGATCTGTCAGGCCACGCCCGACACCATCCGCGAGTTCCTGAGCGAACTGGCGACGCGCGACTACTCCGCCGCGACCACGGCCCGCAAGATCGCAACGCTGCGCTCGTTCTACAAGTGGTTGCAACGTCGCTCGCTCAGCAAGACCAACCCCATGACCGCGATCCGCACGCCGCGACAGGCCAAGCGCTTGCCCAAGGCAATCAGCGTGGAGCAGATCGAGAAGTTGCTCGCCACTCCGAGCGAACGCGACGTGCTGGGTGTTCGCGACCGTGCGATGCTCGAGACGCTCTACTCAACCGGCATCCGCGTGAGCGAACTCGTGGGATTGCAGATCGAGGATCTGGACGAGGCGGGCGAGGCCCTCCGCGTGAAGGGCAAGGGCAAGAAAGAGCGCTTGGTGCCGCTTGGCATGCACGCCCTCGCGGCGGTGCGCCGTTACGTGGCGCTGGTGCAGGGTGATCCGCGTTACGCCCATTGGTGGCGCAACGACGCTGGCGACCGACCGATGTTCGTCAACAAGCACGGCAAGCGGCTGAGTTCGCGCTCGGTGCGCCGTAAGCTGGACAAGTACCTAGTTCAGGCCGGTCTGGACACCGACATCTCGCCGCACACGCTGAGACACTCCTTCGCGACGCACCTGCTCGACAACGGGGCCGATCTGCGAAGCGTGCAGGAACTGCTGGGCCACCAGTCGCTCTCGACAACGCAGATCTACACGCAGTTGACGACCGGTCGGCTGCAAGATGCGTATCAGAAGAGCCACCCGCGTGCCGAGTCGGCCTGAGCCGGATTGCGGGCGGGTCTGAAGGACCGACGAGCGGCCTGAACGATCTTGGCCATTTCATCCAGCCTTTGCTACTTTGGGCCGGTTCCGTTCGGCGTGTCCTACTTGGACTGCGCTGGCGCAGGGCTTGGGGCCTGATCGCCCAACGCATCGATGATCTCTCGCTTGAGCGAGCCGTCTTGAGCGTGCTCCATTGACGAGGGGATCACCGCCGAGGCGCGACCGTGTGCATCGACGACGACGATCACGAACGCCGCTCCATCGCCGCTCGCCCATCGCGGCCAAGCGCTGATTGGAAGCATCGCAACGGCCTCGGGTTGGTCAGGGCCAAGAGAATCGACGAACGCTCGCAATCGCTTCCGTGCCGCGCCGTCCGGGGCCGCTTCTGACTCTGCCTCGCTACCCGCACCGGACTCGGGCGACGCCGACGACGACTCGGTTCGTTGCGGCACAATTGCCACAACGACAAGCGCCGGGTTCGCCCCGTCCGAAGCCGGGTCACCCATCGCCGACAAGGTTGCGCGAAGAAACCGTCTCGCTTCGTCGAGGCCAATTGATTCCGCAGCATTCGCAGGTTCAGTCTGCTGCCAAGCGATCGCCGCGACGACGCAGGGCCGCCGCGTCGAGCGACCGTCGATTACCGACCGCGGCGGCTCCACTGGCAGGCCGCCGAGGTCGGTGAGCATCGCAAAGTCAAAGGTTGGCGGCTCAATCGCCACCGGTCGGATCGCTTGCAGTAGCATCGCGATGCTGCCAACCCGATCCGCCGGATCGGTATCGATCTCGAAGAGCGGAGTCGAGGGGCTGATCGCAGAACACTCCAAAACGATCGTGGTGGGCGGTTCGCCATCGTGACGGATCTGCACGCGGCGGATCGCCCCGGAAAGCACATTGGCGAGCAGTTCAATCTCACCCAGCGTGTGACGGCCTTTGAGCGTGGCCAGGCCTCGGCCACCTGTGCCATCGCCCCCGCCATTCCCAGCGCCGATTGCGCCAGCAGCCGCACCCGCGCGATCAAACTCGACCGAATCCCAGCGAACCTCTTTGGCGTAGAGCGAGAGGTTCTGGAGAGGTTGATTGTCAGGCAAGAGCAGCAGATCGAGCTGTGGCAATGGCAGCGGCGGCAGCGTGCCGTGAATCAGCAAGAGCGCATCGTCGCCGGTTTGCTCGAACCAGAGCTTCTGGGGTCGCTGCACGCCCAAGCGCAAGCGGAGCCCATTGAGTTCAATGTTGAGTTCGCCGGCCTTGATCCAGAGCAGGGGGCGTGAGTCCGGCGCAGTTGCGGGCAGCGTGCGAATGGTGATCGACTGCCGAGCGGTCGGACCATCACCCACTCGCACCCCGACACGCACGCGCTCGCAGGTGGCGCTGGTGCGATAGAAGTTGCGAACACGACCCCACACCTCTTCCAGGGTTGGTTCGGCCGCCGAGTGAGAGACGGACCGGGATGGGATTGCCACCGCGGCGGCTCTTCGGAGTGGTGATGCCAACATCAGCAAGGTGAGGCACACCAACAACCAGAGAGCAGACCATCGCGAAGCCCGTGCTATGCGAAAACAATCAACATGGACGGGGTTTGCACGATTGCGTTGAGGTTTCACGGATGCACCCCGGCAAGTCGAAGGCGAAGCGAGTTCCACAGTTCCATCACGGTTGCGCCGTCAGGCGGCACCCGCGCCTCGGGCCACACCGCCGCGAGCGGTTCAAGCACGAACGAGCGCTCGCGCAATCCGGGATGCGGAACGCTGAGTCCGGGTTCGTCGATCACCTGTTCATCAAAGAGCACGATGTCGAGGTCGAGCGTTCTGGGCATCCAGCGCTGATGTTCGATCGACCGATCTCGGCCCGCGTCTCGCTCGATGCGCTGGCACTCGGCGAGCACTGCGCGCGCGTCGAGCGACGTCTGAAGCATCACCACGGTGTTGAGATACGCGCCCCCACCACTCCCAGCACTCTCGACCATCGGCTCAGACTCGACGATCGGGCCTTGCCGCGCAAGGGTGGTGCCCGATATGCACGACAAGGCCCGCACCGCCTGCTGCAAAAACGCTCGACGATCGCCCAGATTCGAGCCGAGCGCAACGGCGCAGTTGTGTGCTTGCACGCTCACGGGAACAGGATAGGACAACGACGACCAAAGGCCGCAGAGTGCTTGCTCGCAGCGTCCGATCGGCCTTCACACGGTCCATTGCCCTGCGGCAATCACTCCACGGGTTCGAGTTCGCGCGCACGGTGCTGCATCTGTGCCTTCAGCCGCGCGAGGATGGACGAGTGCATCTGGCTGACGCGTGACTCTGAGAGATCCAGCGTCGAGCCGATCTCCTTCATCGTCATTTCCTCGTAGTAGTAGAGGACAACGATCAGCCGCTCGGCACGCGACAAGCCCTTGGTCATCAGGTCGCGAACGTCCTTGCGCTGAATCTCGCTGAACGGGTTGCGCTGCCCGTCGTCCTTGATCACGTCAATCTCGCGCACGTCGCGAGAACCGTCAGACTGGAAGCACTTGCGCGTGAGTGAGAACGTGCCCACGGCGGCGGAATCTCTCTTGAACTTCGTAAACTCTTCGCCCTCGAGCTTGAGTCCGTCGGACAGTTCGACGTCCGTCGGCTCGCGCCCGTGCTCCATCTCAAACTTCTGCCGGGCCGTCTCAACGCGTGCGGTGCGGTGCCGAACCAGTCGAGGTACCCAGTCCATCGATCGAAGTTCATCCAACACCGCGCCGCGGATACGCGGAGCGCAGTACGTCTCGAACTTCACGCCGCGCTCCAGATCGAACGCATCGATGGCGTCCATCAGGCCGAACATGCCGGCCGAGATGAGGTCCTGAAGGTCCACCTCGTCGGGCAGCCTCGCATAGATCCGCTCGGCGTTGTAACGAACCAGATGGAGATACTTCTCCATCAGGAAGTTCCGCAGTTCCTGAGTCGGCTTCTTGTGGTACGACTTCCAGACGTCCTTCATGGGCGTCTTGTCGAAGGGCGTCGGCTTGTTCGAGGGTTGGGCGTGCTCTGCGGCAAAGCGGCCCGAAGAACGAGAAATCACCACGCCCGCGGGCGTTCGCATCCGTGTCATGGTCGGCTCCTTGACCATCCGATTGTCCGCTGGCGGGCTTTCCCGTCGGCGCTTGTCCTTGGCCGGTTCGCCGAATCCTTGGCGTGGCCGGTGCATGGTTTATCGCAAGCGACGAAGGTTCGCAAGGGGATGGACGGCGTGAACATCATGTGGACAAAGTTGTGGAAGAATCACAGGTCGGCGGGGCGACCGGGTGTTTGCGGGGGCGTGCGGCTGCCGTTTGCGCTGGGCTGGGTTGTCGGATCGACCTTGTAGCGGTCGATCGCGTGTCGGATGGTTCGCTCGGCCACTGTGCCGATGAGCATTCCCACCACCGCACAGAGGGTCATGCTGACGAGGGCTCGGGTCACAACATCCTCGAAGGGGTTGTCAGCGCTCAGGCCGGCGATGATCGCAATGACGAACGCGCCAAGGCCAAAGCAGGCCGAAATCACTTTGCTCGAAAGACCGTGAGGCAATGCGGCGTCCTTGCAACTTCAGTACGGCGAGCGAGCATCATCGACGCGATTCCGTCGCCACTTCAGAGTCTTCAGCGCCCGATGAGAGGCGTTTCTCTCGGACGCGGCTGGCGGCGAGGTCGGGCTATGCACCGAACCAGCGGCGTAGCAGCGAAGGACGTGCCGGTTGTGCAGATCGCGCCGCCTGTGCCCGGCTGGGCTCCAGACCCAGTTCTCGCACCAAAAACGCCGAAAGCGAGCGAAGGTCTTGCGAAGCCTCGGCAGCGGGCGAGCCGACAACAAACGGACGCCGCGCACGAATCGACTGCGGCACGCGCACGTCTTGCGCCACGCTGCCGCCGTAGAAGAGCCGAACGGCAAGAAAGCGGTCGGCCACTGCGCACAAACGCGAGTAAGTTTGGCGAGCCTCGGCCGGGTCGGCAACCTGATTCACGACCACCGCGACACGCGGGCCGAAGTCTTCAAGACCGGTCCAGCCACCGAAGCGATCCGAAAGGTGCCGGTGCAGGCACTTGATGAGCGAGTAGGCGTCGGTGAGCGAGGTTGGCTCGGGCGTGAGCACGACCAACGCAACCTCGGCCGAAGCCACAAAGCGGATGACGTTCAGACCCACTCCCGCACCCGTGTCGACAAGGATCACGTCTGAATCACGTTCCAACTCGGCAAAGTCGGCGAGCAGACGTCGCTGCTGAGGTTCGGAGAGATCGGCCAGTCGAGCGATGCCCGCCGAGCCGGGCACGAGTCGGAATCCGCCGGGGGCGGGGATCGCGATGTCGGCAAGCGTTCGGCGGGCGCCATCATGAACGGGAAGTTCGGTGACAACATGGTCGAGCCGCGCATGCGGCGTGACGCCGCAGAGAATGTCGGCGTTGGCTGTGCCCAAGTCGGCGTCGACCAAGACCGAACGCAAGCCGCGCTGTGCCAGACAGGCAGCGAGGTTGACCGCGACGCTGGTCTTGCCAACTCCGCCCTTGCCGGAGGTCACGGCGATGACCTTCGCGCGTCGTTGGGTGGCGAGGTCGGGTTCTGGGCTGGGTCGGAACGGGTCCGCTGCGTTGGCGAAGGGTTCAAAATCAGCCGGCCGCGCGGCTGATTCTGCGCTGGGTCCATCTTGCTGCGCGAGGGCAGATTCGTTCTGCGCAAGCAAGAGTCGCAGTTGGCTGGCCTGATCGATCGCGGGAATCGGATCAACATCAGTCAAGCGGCCGCGATGGAGCGGGTCGGCCAAAACCGCGTCGAGTTCACGGTCCAGTGCACGAGCCTCGTAAGTGTGGCTCGTGTCGAAAGTTGCGTGCGCAATTGTGCCGGCGGCTGCGTCTTTCAAGCGCCCACCTCGTGCGCAAGAGCGTGCTGGGTTTCATCGCCATGATCTGCGGTGGCAACTTGCGGGCCGAATCGATGCATCGCCGAAGCCTGTTCCAAACAGTTGTCAAGCACCATTCGGGCGAGACGGTCGGGCCGTCCTGGTTCGATGTGGTCCGGAACTTCCTGTCCCGTCGTAACATATGAAACGGGTGTGAAGCCGAGGACTTCGCTCACGCCGCGCATGACGTTCACAATCAGGCCGAAACTCACGGCCTCGTCGAGTTTGGAGAAGAGGATTCGGGTGGGCCTAGCCGCGGCGAAGGCCTGGGCGGTGCGCAAAAGCACTTGCTCGCTCGAAGCACAGGAAAGAACGAGGTGTGTTTCGTCGGGCTGAGCCGCCTGGAGAAAGCCCGCAAGTTCTTCGAGGCGGTCGGCGTTGTGTTGGCTTCGACCTGCCGTGTCGATCAAAACCACATCAAATTGATCAAGTTCGCGGAGCGTTGTGATCATTTCTGCGGGCGTCATGACGACCTTGAGCGGAATTCCGATGATGTTGGCGTATGTTCTGAGTTGGTCTACCGCAGCGATTCTGTAAGTGTCTGTGGTGATGAGGGCTACGTTGCGCCCGTGACGGAGTTTGAAGGCTGCGGCGAGTTTGGCGGTTGTGGTGGTCTTGCCCACGCCTGTCGGGCCGATGAGGGCGATGACGTGCGGGCGAGCGTGCGACTTACCTTCGAGATTCAAGGGACGTGAGGCCGGCGGGACCGCGCCGGCGGGGATCAGATCGGCAAGTCGGCGCAAGACGCTGGTCCGCACGATCGATTCGTCGGCGAGTTCGCCAGGGCTGAGTTCGTCTCGAACGGCACCGACGATTTCCTCGACGATGGATCGGGCCATCTGCGCTTGGAGAAGTTGGAGATAGATGTCAAAGAGCGGCTCGGGCATCTTGGACGGCGGCAGTCGCGAGCCGGATGGGCTGGAAGTGCCATCGGATTTCCAGCCTGTTTGCCGTGCGCCCGCGCCGAGCGAGACGCTGGTTGCAGAGGCTTGCAGCACCTGGCTGACCATGAGTTTGATGGCGGCGAGTTCGTGTTCGATCGGTGAGTGGTGTTTGTTGGATCCGGGTGTTTGTTGTCGGATGAGGTTTCGATCAGCGGGCAACGATTGGCTGTTGCGAACGGGCAGAGTGACGATCTGCGCGGCGGACTTACCAGCGTTTTGGACGGCGCTCTGGCTCGCGTGGTTCGCATTGGCAAGTTGCTGTCCCGGCTGGGCTTGCGCGGATTGCAGAGAGGGACTTGCGGGCCGTTGTCCGCTGGGGCGCGGGTAGATTCCGGTGAGGGGATCGAAGGCCTGAGCGGGCGCGTTGAAGAAAGCGGATGCTGCGGGTGACGTGATCGCTTGCCCAACCACACCCGGGCCCCCCACTCCAACTCCCGTGGTGCGGTTGCTTCCGACCGCTGCGGAAGTTGCAGTCTGTGCGGCTCCATCGCGGCGGCTGGTGGCCGTAGCGGAGGGCGCAAGGCGCGAAGCCGGAGCGGGGCGACGCGCGAGCAAAGCCCCCTGATCGGAGGCCGTGACTTCGACAACTGCTTTGGAGAAGAAGCCCAGCACGCCGCCGGTGCGAGCCGAACGGGTGTTAAGGATGACCGCTTCTTTGCCCAGGTCTCGCTTGACGAGTGCGAGAGCCTCGGCCATGGTCGCTGCGCGAAAGGTCTTGAGATTCATTCGTGCCTTCCGTGGCGTTCAACAGTTCTGGCCGTCGCGTCCTGCGGCGGCACTGCTTGTGGATAACCGGGCAGTTTCCGCATCTTCGCGGCGTTCGTCAACAGGATTCTCTGATCTGCATAGCCTGTGGATATCCGTGCTCGTTGGCGGTTCTGGGGCTTTAGGCGGCACTTCCGACCGCGACGGCCGGGCTGGCAGCGGGCTGGGGCGCAGAGACGAGTTCGAGCGATTCGATTTCGACGCCGCTGACGGCCTCGTTGTATCCCAGCACGGCGGCGTTGACCATGTAAGGCTCGATGAGTTGGCGGACGACGGCGCGGACCTGGGGTGAGCAAAGAACGACGGGCTGATGTCCGGCGTGGGCGAGTTTTTGGAGTGAGCCGACGATGTGCTGTGCGAAGACGGCGGCGGTTCGGGCGGGCATGTTGATGATGGTGGCCCCGCCGCTGCGATCGACGTAGGCGTTGATCTGGTCCTCGAAAGATGGGTCAAGGGTGACACAGACGATTCGGAAGGGGGGCTGGCCGGGATTGACCAAACGATCGGTGATGGGAGTTGCGTACTGCTGGCAGATGGTGCGGCGCAGGGCGTTGCGCACGTACTCGGTCAGCACGTCGAGGTCTTTGGTCTTGGAGCCCCAGTCGGCCAGGGTCTCGAGGACGGAGTCGAGATCCCGGATGGGGACTCGCTCGCGCAGGAGGTTTTGCAGGACTTTCTGCAGGTCGCCCGGCTTGACGACGGTGGGGATGACCTCTTCGACGAGTTTGGGACTCTTCTCTTTAAGTTGTGTGACGAGGTTGTGGACCTCTTCGCGCGTCAGCAGTTCGCCGGCGTGAAGCCGGACGATTTCGGTGAGGTGCGTGGCGAGGACGCTGACGGGATCGACGACGGTGTAGTTGAGCGTTTCGGCTTTGGTTTTGAGGCCAGAATCGATCCACCAAGCGTCGAGACCGAAGGCGGGTTCCTTGGTCGGCACACCCTCGATGCGGCCGGTGCAGATGCCCGAGTCCATGGCGAGCAGTTTGCCGGGGAAGGTCTGGCCTTTGGCGATGACGGCGCCCTTGACCTTGACTCGGTAGTCGTTGGGCGGCAACTGCATGTTGTCGCGGATGCGAACGGGCGGGAGGATGAAGCCGAGTTCTGCGGCGAGTTGACGGCGGATGGCCGTGATGCGCTCGAGCAGGTCGCCGCCTTGGGCGGCGTCAACGAGGCCAACGAGTCCGTATCCGACTTCGAGTTCGAGCACGTCGAGTTTGAGGAGCGACTCGGGCGATGGTCCTTCGGGCAGTTTGGGGGCTGCCGCGGCGGCGGAGTCTTGTTGGCGAGCCTTTCGACCGGCGGCACGTCGCATGTATGCGGCACAGCCGATGAGCACCAGGCCTGTAGAAATGAGTGGGATGGAGGGGAGCGGGGTGAGAGCGAGAACCATGAGGAAGCCGCCGGTGATGTAAAGGCCAAGAGGCTGGCTGCTGAGTTGGGCGGTGAGTTCCTTGCCGAGGTCTTCTTTGGAGCCTGAGCGTGTGACGATGAGCGCTGAGGCGATGGCGATGATGAAGGAAGGGATTTGGCTGGTGAGACCGTCACCGATGGTGAGTTTGGTGAAGACCTCAGCGGTCTGCATGGCGGGCCAGCCGCGCTCGATGACACCGATAGCGAAGCCGCCGGCGACGTTGACGGCGGTGATGATGAGACCGGCGATGGCGTCGCCACGAACGAACTTGCTGGCACCGTCCATCGCACCGAAGAAGTCGGCCTCTTGCGAGATTCGGTCGCGTCGGACTCGGGCCTCCCTTTCGTCGATGACCCCGGCGTTGACGTCGGCGTCGATTGCCATCTGCTTGCCGGGCATGGCGTCGAGGGTGAAGCGTGCGGCTACCTCGCTGATGCGAGTGGCACCCTTGGTGATGACCACGAACTGGACGATGACGAGGATGAGAAAGATGACGAGGCCGACGAAGAGCGAATCGCCCGCAACGAAGCCGGCGAAAGCGGAGATGACGTGGCCGGCGACGCCCAAGGCCTCTTCTGGACTGCTGGCCTCGGCGGTGAGGATGAGGCGTGTGGAGGCGACATTGAGGACCAAGCGAAAGAGCGTGGTGGCCAAGAGCAAGGAAGGGAAGACGCTGAACTCGAGCGGTTCCTTCATGTAGACGGTGGTTAGGAGGATGATCACGCCCAGCGCGATGTTGCCGCAGATGAGAATGTCGAGCACCCACGCTGGCAGCGGGATGAGGATGACCACGAGCAGCATGACGAAACTGAGCGGCACGATCAGTCCGCGGTGCTTGTGCATGGCGCCGACGAGTCGCATGAGCGGACTCTCTGGGGCGGCGCCGGCGGGCACGAGAACGGGAGATGATCGGGGCTTGGTCGCCATGCGGGTGGGATCGGGTCAGGAGCGCGTGTCGGCGCGGATTGAGGTGGGAGCGGAAGCGAGTCGATAGGCGTGTCGAGGGCCTTTGGAACTAGCCAGCCTTTTTCTCTGAGAGCCGGAAGATATAGGCCAGCACTTCGGCGACGGCCTGATAGAACTGCGGGGATATCTGGCGGCCGATGGGGGCATCGTG
>JBGSRG010000418.1:0-19232 GCA_041737685.1 Phycisphaerales bacterium
TGGAACATCGGGCGTGCTGACGAGAAAGCAGCGGACGATCGACGACCAGATCAAGTTGCAGAACGATCGCATCTCGCGGCTCACGGCGACGCTCGAATCTCGGCGTACCACGCTCGAACGTCAGTTCGCATCGCTCGAAACAACGCTGGCCAGACTGCAGAGTCAGCAGTCATCTCTTGCCGGACTTTCCAACGCGGCCCGCTGAACCGCCAGATCATTCCCCATCCATCGCGGGTTCAGTCAACGCCATAGCCGACCGATAAATCTCCTCTCATGAACTCAGAATCGACAGTCAATGCCTACCTGCGCTCGAAGGTGATGTCGGCAACGCCCGAGCAACTCCGGCTGATGCTCATCGAAGGCGCTATCCGCTTCTGCAACCAAGGGCTCGACGGCCTGCTGCGCAAGGACTTCGAGCAGATGTGCTCCGGCTTTGCCAGCTGCCGGAACATCCTGCTCGAGCTCACCAGTTCGGTGCGAGCCGAGGTGGATGAGGCACTGGCGAAGCGCGTCCAGAGCCTGTACACCTTCATGTACCTGCACCTGGTTGAGGCGGGCTTTGAGCGGGACGCCGATAAGGCGAAAAAAGTCGTAGATCTGCTCGAGTTTGAACGGCAGACGTGGGTCATGCTGATGGACAAACTGGCGCAAGAGCAGAACAACGGAGCTGGCTCAGCAACTGCCAGCAGCACCTTTCCGCAATCTGCACACTCAGCCGGTTCGAGCGATCCGGACCGCCAGCACCACGCCAGTTCACACGCGACGATCTCCAACACCAGTTCACACACCGCTCAGCGCGCTGCGCTCAGCATCGAGGGCTAGCGAATCGGCTTGCTCTGGTCCGGCTGAGATTGGCCCGGCTTGCTGTCCTTCAACTTCTCACCGCCCTGCTTCCCGTCTGGCCCGAACCGCTCCTTCAAGAACGCTGTCATCAGCGCCCACGACCGGCGCTCGGCGTTCTCGTCGTGCTTTGCGCCCACAATCTCGCCGGTCGCGGCGGGGTTGGTGAACGAATGCACCGCGCCCGAATATGCGATGAACTGGTAGTCGGCGCTGGCGTTCTCCATTTCTTGCTTGAACGCTTCGACCTCCTTCGCAGGAACGAACGGATCGACCGCGCCGTGGCAAACCAGAATCGAAGCCCGGATGTTCTCGGCATCGGCGACAACAGGTGTGGATAGCCCGCCGTGGAAACTGACCACGGCCCGCAGGTGGTCGCCCTCGGCAGCAGCGCGTGCCAGTTCAAGCGAAACAGTCCCGCCCATGCAGAATCCGATCGAGGCGAGCCGAGCTTTGTCGGTCTGCGGCTGGTCGCTCAGCGTCTGCAAGGCGGCCTTGGCTCGGGCTCGCATCAGTTCCCGCCGGCCGGTCTGATCATCGGGTGCGTACAGCGATCCAGCCAGTTCTTGCGCTTGCTCGCGTGTCTCCACAACTTTTCCGCCGCCATACGGATCCATCACGAATGCGACGTAGCCCATCTGCGCAATCTGCTCGGCCCGTCGCTTGGCGTAGTCGTTTAGCCCCCACCACTCCGGACAAACCAGCACACCCGGGCGCTCGCCGCTGATGGCATCGTCCACGGCGAGATAACCGCGGAAACTCACTCCGCCTTGCGTGTACTCAACGACTTTGGTCGTGACTTTGGCCATTGCGAGTGTGGAAATCAAGAGAGAGAACATCGACGCAAGAAGCAAGTGTCGCATGGCCGACTGTATGGCGGGATCGATGCGTCCGCTTTCGGACGGCGCCGTGAGCCGAGACTCCCGGTTGCTGTTCCCTTTCTCCAACCGCTACTCATCCCGAGTGCCCTCCCCAGCCGCACACACGGCATCGCCCGTACAACCCGCCACTTTGGCCGCAAGATCCGCAGCACATGCTTGCTTTGCCCGCCCGATGCGCACACTCTGCCTGTTCTTCGTCGAATCACCCGACACACGCCATGAGCACCGAACGCCTCCAACTCGTTCAGCAGATCGTCGCTCAGGCGATGCTCGCCGCCCCTCAGAGCCGCGACGCCGTGCTAGACCGGCTGTGTAGTGGTGATGCCTCGCTACGAAGCGAAGTCGCGTCGGCCATGTTCAAGATCAACCAGGCAACGCTCGCGGGCAACCAGACTGAGCCAGACGCAGCGGAAGACGACGCAGTCGGACATGAAAGGTCGAACGTCGGGACGGCCGTTCCGAATCAACCTTGCCAGCCCCGCTCCGCAAACTCTGCCGCAGGCACCGCCGACGCGACCGACTTCCATCGCGGCCACGCCAACCCAGCCAAGCGATTCGGAACGTACACCTTGCTCGAGCAGTTGGGCGAAGGTGGAATGGGATTGGTCTATCTGGCCCGTCAAGATCGAACCGAGCGAACCGTGGCGCTCAAGGTCATCCGCCCAGGATTGCACAGCGCCAGCATGCTTCGGCGGTTTGAACTCGAGGGCAGGACGCTGGCCCGACTCCAGCACCCCGGCATCGCCCAGATATTCGACGCGGGCATCACGCGCCATCTCGACGGGCGCGAGCAACCCTACGTCGCCCTTGAGCACGTTCGCGGCGTAGATATTCGCACACACGCCGAGGCCAACCGGCTCAGCGTCACCGATCGCGTCGCGCTACTCATTCAGGTGTGCAGCGCCGTTGCACATGCCCACACCAAGGGCATCATTCATCGAGATCTGAAGCCCGCGAACATCCTCGTTGACCCGACCGGACAGCCGAAGGTCCTCGACTTTGGAGTGGCCCGACTCGCCGAGCGAGACTCGGCCGACGCGCTCGCCACTCTCGCCGGGCAGATCGTCGGAACAATCCCTTACATGAGCCCGGAACAGATCGCGGGCGAACCGGAAGCGGTAGATACACGCACAGACGTTTACGCGTTGGGCGTGATGCTCTACGAACTGCTGACCGGTCAACTACCGCACGAACTGACGGGAAAGACCATCGTCGAAGCCGCGCGTGTGATCGAGCGCGAGCATGCGACGCCCATCGGCAAACTCGATGCAACGCTCGCGGGCGACCTACAGACCATCGTCGGCAAGGCGATTCAGAAAGACCGTTCGCAGCGCTACCAAAGCCCATCAGATCTTGCCGACGATCTGACCCGCTTTCTCAACCACGAGCCCATTCACGCTCGCCCAGCCAACGCCATATACATCGCACGAAAGTTTGTGCGTCGAAACCGTCCGTTGGTCGCACTCGGCATCGCTGCGACGGTGCTGCTCTTGGCCGGAGCGGCCGGCACCCTTTGGCAAGCGGTTCGAGCCACTCGCGGCTGGCAATCAGCACGAATCGAAGCCTCTGCCGCGGCCGCGGCGAATGACCTGCTTGTCCGGACCATCGAGAGCGCTGATCCTGAACACAACCTGGGACAGTCGCTGAGCATGAGGGACGTGCTGGACGAGATGTCCGCCATCGCGAGTGCGGAGTTGATCGATCAGCCGCGTGTTGAACTCAGCGTGCGCAGCACCCTCGCCCGAACCTATCGAAGCCTCGACGCGCACCCTCAGGCCGAACGCAACGCTCGCAGATCGCTCGACCTATCGAAGCAAACCTTCGGCGAGCGTTCGCTCAATGCCATCCGTGCAGAACGAGAACTCGGCATGATCCTGGCACAGGCGGGCGACTTCGACGAGGCCGAGGCCATCGCCCGGCGCAACATCGACACCATCATCACCCGGTTCGGGCTTGAGCATCCTGAAGCCTCGCTCGCCAAGGGCGAACTCGCTCGTGTGCTACAGGAGACCGGTCGCTGGGACGAGGCCGAGCCACTGCTGCGCGAGGCCGTCGATCTGGGCGTCCGAAATCGCGGCGAAGCAGACCCTGAAGTGCTGGTCGCGATGCACAATCTCGGCACATCGCTCAAGGACGCGGGCCGACTGGAAGAGGGAGAAGCAACCCTACGGCGCGTCGTCGAGATCAGAAGGTCCGTCCACGGCCAGAATCACCCGCAGACTGCCTACTCCATCAACAACCTCGCGGCGGTGCTGCAGAAGCGCGGCCAGAGTGAAGAGGCGCTCTCGCTCTTCAGCGAAGCCCTTGCCACTCGCGTCGAAATGCTCGGCCCCGACCATCAGTCAACGCTGACCACGCGCATGAACATCGCCGTCTGCCTCATCACCCTCGGCCGGCCCGCCGAGGCCGAGCCACACCTGCGGGCGGGGCTTGAGGGCTACACACGCAAACTGGGCGAGCGACACGCCAAGACCATCATCGCGATGGGCAACCTGGCGTACCTGCTTGAGGAACAAGGACACGACGAGGAAGCCGAGTCGCTCTATCGACGGGTGGTTGAACTGCGCAGAACCACGCAGGGCGGAAAGGATCCCGAGACCTGGGCCGCGATCAATAACCTCGCCATGCTCTTGCAACGAGAGGCTCGCCTGGAAGAGGCCGAACCCTTGCTGCGAGAACTTGTGGAAACCTGTCAACGTTCGTTGCCCAAAGGTCACTACTACACGGCGATTTTCGCGAACAATCTGGGCGATCTGCTCGCCGATCTGGGCCGCCTCGACGAGGCGGAGCCACTGCTGAACGAGAGTCTCGCACAACTGGTCGCCGCGTTGGGCGAGACTCACCCCCGGGCAGAGAAAGCAAGGGTGCGGATCGCTCGGGTTCAGCGACTGCTGAGTGAGCGTCAGGCCAATCGGCGCTGAACGCCCAGCGTTGCTCAACCTTCCCGCCCGCTGCCCCCCGCTTCCACCCATCCTGCGCCACGATAGCCAAACGAGAACCTCAACGCGCCGATCGTCGCTGTGATTCATCAGTCCGGCAGTCACAGCAACTCGATCGACGCAACTGTGGCATCGTCGCTGAGCGACGACGCGTGCGAGAAGGCGTTGACCGCCGCGAACGCTCGGTACACGTCGTCGTGCGCAGACTTCGATGTTTCGATCGCTTGTGTGAGGCGGTCAACCCCGAACTCTCGCCCGGTCGCGTCGCGTTCTTCGGCGATGCCGTCTGAATAGAGCACCAGCCGCGAGCCGCGAGAGAGCCGCACAATCGTGGGCTCGTAACGGGCATCCTTGAAGATGCCGATCGGGATGCTCCGCGGCCCAAGATCTGGCCCGTGCGTGAACAAAGGTCTCGACGCGCGATCGACGCTCGCAGCATCCGCCTGAGCTTCCTGCTCCAGCGGGCCACCTCGGCGCATCCAGTATGCGTGACCCGCATCCACGAACGCGACCTCACCGTTTGGCGAGAACACACCCAGCCAGAGCGTGATGAACCTGCCCGGCGAGAGGCGGTCGCAAAGGTATCGGTTGACGGCGGACAGGGCAGCGGCCGGATCGCCACTAGCACGGATCTGGCCGTTGAGATAGGCCTGCGTCACCGACATCAACATCGCCGAGCCGATCCCGTGGCCCGCAACATCGCCCAAGCAGACCGCGACGCGTCCATCCTCGAGCGGAACAACATCGAACAGATCGCCCGCGATAAACAGTCCGGGCTTCATCAGCATGGAGTATCGCAAAAAGCCGAGTTCGGCTTCTGAGGGCGGCAGAATGAACTCCTGCACCTCGCGCGCCGACGACAGTTCGAGTTGCATCGCCGCTTGTCGGCGTTGCAGGTCACGTCGCTTCAGGTTCGCGAGCGCCAGACCGAACGCGCGGGCCACCGCCTCACAGAAGACGGGCGCATCGGAGTTGGCACTCGACTCCCCATCACGCGCGTCCAGATACAAGAAGCCTTCGATCGCTTCGCCCAGGTGAACCGGCGCGCACATCGCCGAATGAATCCGAAACTCCGCGATCGAGTTCGCATCAACTCGTGCTGACGACCCAGAACCCGATCGTGGCAGCGCCGAAAGCATCGCGGTCTTGCCAAGCGATGCCTCGCGCACGAGCGAGCCTGAGAAAACGAATCGCTCGTCGTCGCTGGCATCAGCTCGCATGGAAGCCAGCACGCGCACGCCGCGACCTCCAAGTTCGCTCGCCAGACCCGAGCCAGACTCCGCGCCAGAGCCGCTCGACTCTCCCGTGCCCGAAACCCGTTCCAGAGTTCCCGCTGATCCAGTGGACGCGACGGGCCCTGGGCCGATGCTCGGGTCGAGCAAGTCGGCATCGACATAGGCACCCGTGAACGTGAGTGCTGCCGCTCGCGCATAGCCAGAGCCTTCGAGCGCCACACGCAACGCGGCTTCGGCCAAAGTCGCCTCATCGGCAGCGTTGTTGAACGTCGTCATGCACTCGGCAAGGAGTTTCAGACATCGCTCGCTCTGCGTCTGCGCACGATGCGTTGAGAGCGAAGTGATGCGCGACGATGCCGAGTCCGTGTCATCGATCGTTCGAACCCATTCGCTGGGCGATGCGCCAACAAACACTCGGAACGTCCACGCCGCGATCCGGATCAGATCGCCCGCTGCGATGGGTGTGGGCGATTCGGGTTCCAGTCGCGTGCCGTTGAGGAACGTCCCGCGAGTCGAGCCGTGATCGATGATGACCCAGGACTTGGCGTGAAACGACAGCGTTGCGTGCCGCCGCGAAACTCGTTCGTCGAGCAGGAACACATCGCAGTCGGGCGTGCGGCCGATGCGAGCGGGCTTGTCGGCACCGATGGCAAACGTTCGATACGTCTCGCCGGTCAGGGTGTGAAGTGTCAACTCCATTCAGCCGTCAAGATCGGTCCGCAGGGCTTGCTCGGCACACCGAAGGCCCTGAGCCATCGCGAACACACCGAACCGTCAGTCGTGTCCTCGCCCTCTCCCCGTCGAGTGAGACGCTCAAGCTAGCGGTTGCGCAGCGAGATCGACGCCCAAACCACTCCATCCAAACATGCCCGGCAGGAGTCGAACCTGCAACCTCAGCCTTCGGAGGGCTGCGCTCTATCCAGTTGAGCTACGGGCACTTCACGGCGTGATTCGTCTCCAATCAACGAAAGCCACGCACAGCCCCGATGCTACGATGCGGGCCGCCCTCAGGCAAACGCTCCCCGTTTGTCGCGCAGGGTGGCAGTGAGCCGCCAGCCAGGCCCGCACGGACGCCCATGAGCCAGTCGGGAACATCTCCAACCCATCGTGCGGCCGATCGATCGCCCTTGAGTTCGATCCTGTGGTTTACCTTTCTCAACTCGCTCGGCTCGGCCGTGCTCACCAACGGCCTGTTCTTCCTGGCCCGAACGCGCTTCGACTTTGACGACACGGCGCTCTTTGCTCTCGGCGTGGTGTGGGGCATCATGTACATTCCCGGCGCAATGGCTGTTGGCCCATTGCTACGCCGACTGCCCAAAGCCGGACCCATCAGCACGCACCGGGGCTTTCTGGGCATGCTGATGATCGGGCTTGCTTTCGCCACGCTTGTCGCGGTTGGTGGGGCGCTCTTCGTCGCGCCGGGGGGAGGGCGCGGTTCGTGGACGGTGTGGTGGTTGGTCGCGATTTACAGCCCGCTCTCGGGCATGTTGTGGCCGATCGTCGAGAGTTACGTGGCGGGCGGTCGCTCGGGACAGACGCTCCGCAATGGGATCGGGCGATTCAACATCACCTGGTCGTCGTCGCTGGTCATTTCGACGGTCGTCATGGCACCTTTCGTTAAAATGGCCCCAATGGGCGTGCTGGCGACGCTCGCAGCGATTCACCTCGCTTGTCTGTTCTGCCTTCGCTCGTTTCAACCCCGGCCGGGTGCCCACGGCGACGACCACGAGCCGCACCCACCGATCTATATGGGCCTGCTGAGTTTCTGCCGCGTCGCGTTGCCATTGGCGTTCATGTTCGTCGCGGCGTTGGCTCCCTATCTGCCGCGTGCGACCGAGAATCTTCGTGTTCGGCCCGAGTGGGGCGTCGCGCTCGCGGCGGTCTGGCTCACCGCACGAGTCGCCTCGTTTGCTGTGCTCGAGCGTTGGGATCGTTGGCACGGCCGCTGGTGGTTACCCTTGACAGGCCTAGCAACGCTGCTGCTGGGATTCTCTGTTCTGGTTCTGGCACCGATCCAACTACCTCCGCAGTCAGCACTTGCAGCGTTTGTCGTTGGGCTTGGACTCTTCGGGATCGGAGTCGGCGTGATCTACTCCGCTTCGCTCTACTACGCGATGTCAGTGGGTTCGGCGCAGGTGGATGCTGGCGGAACCCACGAAACGTTGATCGGTGTCGGCTATACCGCTGGCCCGTTGTGTGGATTGGTCGCGGCCATGCTGACCAACCGAGGGCTTGTGCCAGATGGCTGGCGGACGGGCACCCTGATGCTGGCCATCACCTCCGCACTCGCTGCGCTGGTCACGATCTGGGCGATCCGAAAGGCCTGGGTGTTGACCCGACAGCATCGCCGCGAGCGAAGTGGGGACGAAGTGAAAGCTATCCTCTCTCAGCCGCCGCGATAACCGCATTCGGACACTCGCCGGGCGAATGCCGTGGCCGGGGAGCAGAAGGTTTCGCTCGAGCTGGCAGAGATTGGCCCGCAACCCAGCGAACGAAGAGGTGGTAGTGATAGGTGAGGCTACCGGACGTAATCCGACTCGCCGGGGTGCTCCTGCAACTCAGAAGCCCGGATTTCAGAGGCCAAAGTTCGTTCTGGTAGGCGAGCCGGGCACCGAACTTGGTAAGTCAAGCCGGGGAAACTGTCGACTGGACCGCGTTAGGCCGATCCGGACATTCGTAGAGGCGTTCCGGCGAACTCGGATGCAGTTCTAGAGCAATGACCGGCTGGATTGGACGAAAGGCAGCTGCGAAACCGACGGGTAGGAAGCAGTGCTGGTGGGCGTGTGCGTTCGGATTGCTTTGGCCGAACGTCCGTGTCCGATAGGACGTAAGAACAAGCCGGTGCCGCCTGACATTGAAGCAGCACCGAAGGAGCCTCGATGCACATCTCGAACCGCAAGCCGTCCTCACTCGCTCGCCCCGCTCTGCTCGCCGTGATAGCCGGTGCAGCCCTGTCGTTTCCCGGGCTGTCGTTGCAACCTCGTGCCCTCTCGGCGATGAGCGTTGTGTCGGATGAACCGACCGAGACTCCTTCGACCGAGCGTCTCTCGGTGGAGGCCGCAACGGTTCAGCCGTTCGGCCCGCTGTTGTGGAACAACGCAAAGCACAGCCGCGAGGCCGCGCTGCGCGACGTTCTGGATCAGGCCCCGGACGAGGCCGGGCTTGACGGATCAATCGCCTCACTCGAGAGTTCTCTGGACAAGCGCGAACAGACCCGCAGCGAGAAACTCGCCGAAGCACGGACCAAACTGGAAGAGAAGTTGGCCCAAGGCGAGGACAAGAAGGCCCTGAGCGAAGCGCTGCGCTACGCCAACGAGATGTTCATGCTTACCACCGACCGGGCCGGTCTGCTGACCGACCCGAAGGTTGCATCGCTGATCGCAAAGGCTGAAGTTGCCGCACGCGAGGCCGAAGGGTCGCAAGACTGGTTTGTGGCCAATGAGCTGTTCTTTCGACTGCACCTGCTGCTTGAAGAGCAGGGCCGGTTCAAGCCCGACGTCGAGCGAGTGTCCAGGCGGTTGGCCATGATGCGCCTCTACGTGCCCGAAACATTCTGGCAGATGCGTAACCGTGAACGGCTGTTGGCCGACAAGACCGAACTGCCGCCTTACAACGGGCTGGGGGAGAGTTACCAAGACAAACTGCGCGGCATCGACAAAATGCTGGTGATTCTCGCCACTTCCGCTGCGGAGCGGCAGCAGATCGAGCGCGTGCCCATGCGCGACCTGATCTTGGCGGGCATCGACTCGCTCAAGGTTATGCTCGACACGGGCGAACTGAGCAAGGCCTTCCCGTCGATGGGCGACGAGGCCCGCCGAGGATTGATGATGGCGTTCTTGGACGAGCGGCGCAACCGCGTGCAGGACGGCCGCGTTGAACCCAACCGGCAGACCCTGAGCGATGTGCTCGACGACATTCTGGACAAAAATCGTCAGACCGTCGGTCTTCCGCCCGAGGCGATCTTGCACGAGTTTGGTAACGGTGCGATGTCGAGGCTCGACGACTTCTCGGCGATCATCTGGCCCGACGAGGTGCCACGCTTTGACCGCATGACCAGCGGCGTGTTCGTTGGTGTCGGCATTCAGATCCAACTCGACGATGAGTCGCAGATGATCAAGGTTGTCACGCCCCTCGAGGGCACGCCGGCGCAGCGCGCGGGCATCCAGAAGGACGACCTGATCAAGAAGATCAACGGCGAGTCGGCGGTGGGCATTTCGCTCAATCAGGCCGTGGACCTGATCACGGGAACCGAGTCGTCGGCCGTCACGGTCACGGTCGAGCGCGAGGGCCAGGAAATCGACTACCGACTGCAGCGCAAGCGCATCGAGCAGGTCTCGATCAAGGGCTGGCGTCGAACGGGCGTTCACGAGAACGACTGGGACTGGTTCATTGATCCGCAGTCGCGGATCGGTTACCTGAGGCTGACCAGTTTCACGGACAAAACGACCACGGAACTGCGGAGCGCAGTCACCGACATGCGCAGGCAGGGCCTGAACGGGCTGATCCTGGATCTACGATTCAATCCGGGTGGGCTGTTGACCGAGGCGGTCTCAGTCTCCAACCTGTTCATCCACTCGGGCACCATCGTTTCCACTCGCGGGACCACGCCCGGCGAGCGTCGATCGGCATCGGCCGATCCTGACAAGATCACTGACGTACCGGTGGTGCTGCTCATCAACGAGGGCAGCGCTTCGGCGAGCGAGATTGTTTCGGGCGCGATCAAGCACTACGCCGACCGTGGCGAGATTGACGCTTTGCTCATCGGCCAGCGCAGTTTCGGCAAGGGCAGCGTGCAGAACGTCTGGAACCTACCGCCCAAGTCAAAGATGAAACTGACAACGCAATACTACATGCTGCCCGACGGCAAGATCATCCATCGTCGGCCTGGTGATTCGGACTGGGGCGTTTCGCCGCACCTGATGGTGGACATGCTGCCGCAGCAGACCAGCGATGCACTGAAGTTCCGACAAGAGGCGGACGTCATGCCGATGGACTTGGCGGGCAACGTCGTCGAGGCCGAACTCTCGAAGACCGATCCGCGAAAATTGTTGGATGAAGGCATGGATCCGCAGTTGCAGTGGGCGGTGGTGCTGCTCAAGTCGCGAGCCATTGCCAGCGGCCCGGTGCCAACCGACCACGCTCAACGGGCCACCCCATAAGACGATCAGACGCGTAACCAGGCCAAACTGGTCGGCAAGCGGGGCCGTCGCGAGCCTACGCGCTCTTCCACGGCGCTGGGGCCGGCAGAACGGCGGTTGAGAATCGATCGAGGCGGACGAATCTTGAAGCCCTATCACCGGGTGCGATGCCTCTGAACAAGGGCCCGCACCCGGTACACGTTTGTGGGTTGGGCTATGATCTGGCCGCTGCCGACAAACGCACATTCGGCCGGCAAAGTTCGTGTGTTGATAGGGGTCTATCGGGCTTCCTTGAGCGACCTTCAGGTACTTCAGTCTGGTCCTTTCCCGCCCCCAAGCCCAAGCCCCGGCACGAGCCACGCCCTCCCCGTTTCTCGATCCGACCAAGGAATTCCATGTCTCACGCCACCCAGCGGGCCGATTCGCAAAGCAATTCGCACAGTCGGCCAGGCGGTTCGCGACCATCCGACAAGGTTTCGGCCGAAACACTTGTCTCTTGGCTTCGGTCGATGATGCTCATCCGTGAGTTCGAGGTTCGCTGCGCTCAGGCGTATCAGCAGGCCAAGATCGGCGGGTTCTGCCACCTTTACATCGGGCAGGAAGCGTGCGCGGTCGGCACTATCGCCTCGGTCAACCACGACGATCCAGTCGTTACGGCCTATCGCGATCACGGCCACGCGCTGGCGCGGGGTATGGACCCCGGTGCCTGCATGGCTGAAATGTTCGGCAAGGCCACGGGCTGTGCCAAGGGCAAGGGCGGATCGATGCACATGTTCGACAAGCCCAACTGGCTTTTCGGTGGGCACGGCATCGTGGGTGCTCAGACGGCTCTCGGCACCGGCTTGGCGTTCGCGTCGCGGTACGAGTGGGAAGTGCTGGGCAAGTTGCTGCCGAACCCCGGTGTTCGGGACGGCGACAAGGGCAAAAAGAAGGTCACGCTCTGCTACCTAGGCGATGGTGCCCTGAACCAGGGCTGCCTGCACGAGGCGATGAACCTCGCCGGGCTGTTCTCGCTGCCGGTGATCTTCATCGTTGAGAACAACGGCTACTCGATGGGCACGGCGATCGATCGTGGCACCACGATGGCGCACAACCTCATCGCCAAGGGTGCCGCGTACGGCATCGACTCGATCAAGATCTCCCAGGAAGAGGGGCTCGACCTGCTGCGGCTGTACGACAAGTTCAAGCCCTTCGCCGACGACTGCCGCGAGAGGCAGCGCCCGGGCTTTGTCGATCTGCATACTTACCGGTATCAGGGCCACTCGATGAGCGATCCGCAGAAGTATCGCACGAAGGAAGAGGTCGAGCAGGTCAAGCAAAAGGACTCGATCGACCAACTCTCGCTCCAGTTAATGAACGAGCGGAAGGTGCTGAGCGAAGAGCGGTTCATCGAAATCCAGAAAGAACTCAAGGCCGAGGTGGCCAAGGCGATGGAGTTCGCCGAGAGCAGCGAGATGCCCGACGTGGAGGCCGAGCTGTACTCAGACGTGTATGTCAACCCGGTGCCGAATCTCTCCCCGACGCGGGAGTACGTGCATGGAGCGAAGAACCCGCTTTTGTGAGGCTTCTCCATGAGCGTGCGTCGACGGTTGGCGGTGTGGGTGCTGGTGATCGTCGTCATAACGCCGATCGCAACGCTTGCAATGTGGTTTCCGGGTGTTCGGAACGGGATCTTTCGCTTTGTCGAATCGACTGGCGAGGCCGCAAGCGTTGTGCGAAACGGCCTGCGATGGGCGCTGATCGGATTCGCAACCTGCGCGGGCTCAACGAGCGCTTCAAGCTGGGCATGATCAACGACCTCATCGATCGAAAGTTGGCCGGTCAGGAGAAGATGAAACTGGCGACGGAGGAACTGGCCCTACACAAGCCGCACTTCGATCGGCTCTGCCGAGAGCTGGACGCCGCACGTGAAGCCAGCCCGTTGCCAGACGAACCGGCCAGCCGAGCTGCCCTCAACGACCTCCTGCTTCGGGTTCGCCTCAAGTACGGCGATTCCGCATCGATTCTCCCGGCCGCGACTAACTCCTAGAATCGCCTTCGCACCGAGTCTCGCACAGATTGTCAACACCCATGACCACCACCCTCACCGATCCCACCACTTCCCACATCCTTCCCGAGGGCACCCGCGAGATCCCGTTCCGCGAAGCCCTGCGCGAGGCCATGACCCTTGAGATGCGCAAAGACCCGCGCATCTTCCTCATGGGTGAGGAGGTGGCACAGTACAACGGCGCTTACAAAATCTCGCAGGGCATGCTCGACGAGTTCGGCCCGCACCGCATCATCGACTCACCGATCAGCGAGAACGGCTTCGCCGGGCTTGCCGTGGGTGCAGCAATGTACGGACTGCGGCCCATCATCGAGTTCATGTCGTGGTCCTTCTCGCTTGTCGCGGCGGACCAAATCCTGAACAATGTGCCCAAGATGCTCTACATGTCCGGCGGACAGTGGGGCTGCCCCGTGGTCTTCCGGGGGAACAACGGCGCGGGTGGTCAGTTGGGCTCCACTCACTCTTGGACCGTTGAGGCCATGTACTCCAACGTGCCGGGCCTGAAGATCGCCGTTCCGTCGTGCGCCGCCGACGCCAAGGGATTGCTCACCACCGCCATCCGAGAGGACGACCCGGTCTTTCATCTCGAGTCCGAACGAATGCTCGGCGACAAAGGACCGGTGCCCGAGGGCGATTACGCCGTGCCCTTCGGCGTCGCCGCGCTGAGACGCGGAACTTGGTCGGGCGAGCGCAACAGCGATTGCACGCTGGTCTCGTTCGGCCGGCCAGTCAACTTCTGCCTCGACGCGGCGGAGGAACTCGCCAAAGACGGTATCGAGTGCGACGTGCTCGACATGCGCACCGTGCGTCCTTTGGACATCGATTCGATCGTCGAGAGTGTGAAGCGCACGCACCGCGTGGTTGTGGTCGATCAGTGCTGGCCGTTCGCCTCGATCGCCAGCGAGGTTATCACCCAGATATGCGAGCGTGCGTTTGACCACCTCGACCATCAGCCGCTGCGCGTCAACACCGACGACGTGCCCACGCCCTACGCCAAGAATCTCGAGATGGAGTATCTGCCCCACAAGGGCAAGATCATCGCGGCGGTGAAGAAGGCCGTCGGCCGAGGCTGAACGCCACAGCACGCTCGCCAACGCGTCTCCGCCGGCGGGTTGAGAACCATGCCTCCGATCCGTGACGCCATTCCTACGCCCGCTCAGGAGACGCGCCCCGCGCAACAGGCAGCGCCTGTCGGACCCGGCAACTACCGTAAGTGTCCCCCGATAAACGGTCGGCCAAGCGGCCTGCCCAATGGGCGGCTGCGCACGCTGAACAAGCCCTTTCCTTACGCGGATTACCTGTGCGATCCCGCCGGTCGATTCATGCTCTGTGCTATCCCGAAGAACGGCTGCACCGCGATGAAGCGCTGGTTGCTTTCGGCGAACGAACCGGGAATCTCGAGCGACCTCCTGGTTCACAAACGCTGCCGCGACGGCTATTCGCTTGCGCTCACCCCGCCAGCCGGGCGCCAGGCCGTGCTGGCACAACGACCATGCTTTGCCTTTGTGCGAGAACCGCTCGCGAGGCTCGCCTCGGCCTTTGCCGACAAATTTGTTCGGCTCGCGCCCGTCGGGTACTTTGAGGGCGCTCGCGAGTTGATGGAAGAGCACGCCCGTCGAAGCGGCATCAACGTCGAACTGGATACCTTCGCGCCCGTCGAACTCGCGGGCCGCACGCTGCAGGTCGCCAGTTCGTCGCGCGTGGACTACGCCCGCGGCCTGACATTTCGCGAGTTTGTTGGGTTGGTGTGTGACCTTCCTGATGAAGCCCTCGATCCACATTGGCGGCCGCAGACGTCGTACTTGTCAGTACTTCCAGGCGTCGATCGAGGCGACGCGACAGTGGACGATTCGGCGTCGCTGGTGATTTCGCCGCTGCATCGGCTCGCCGAAGTTCTAAACGGTCTTTCTAGCCGTTTTAACCTCGCTGCGGTGCGGGTAGAAGATCGCCTGCGGGCGACCGGAGACCAAGCCGCGCCTGTTCAGAGCGGTTCCGCGGCGGAGCAACAGAGTGGGCAACCGAGCGGGGGACCAGGCGAGCTAGGACTCGGGCGACTGGCCGATGTGCCATCAGGCACACTTGCCAGGACGTACTGGCAGGCTTCGGAGATCCGCGAGAGCGTGGGCGGACCGATTGGCGACGCGCGGGGCCAACTTCCGACAGCCCCGGACCTCTTTGACACGGACCTCACCGCCCTCGCAACTGCCCGATTTGAGCCGGACGCGGCACTCTGGCGTTCCGTTTTGCAGCAAGAAGCCCCGGCCAGCCCGCAGCGCGGATCGGGGCCGGATCGGTCCTAAACTTGCAGCGAATCGTTCTCACCGATCCCGCCGATCAGGAAGCATCATGGCCATCGAAGTGAAAATGCCCCGACTGTCCGACACCATGGAAATGGGCACGGTGGTTCGTTGGGCCGTGAAGCCGGGCCAGAAAGTTCGCAGCGGCGACGTGATCGCCGATATCGAGACCGACAAGGCAACGATGGAACTCCAGTCATTCGACGAAGGCACGGTCGCGTCGGTCGCGGTAGAAGAAGGCCAGCAGGTTCCCGTTGGCACCATCATCATGAAACTCGCCGAGGCGGGCGAAAGCGTTGAGGATGTGAAGTCGTCAAAGCCCGCCACAGCGGGCGCGTCAACAGCGCAGGCCACAGCATCCAAGCAGCAGCAAGGCGCAGTCGCAGACTCAGCATCGTCGAGCCAGTCACCCTCGGGCGCAGCCACTTCCGGTGCAGGCGGCTCGGCAGTTGCTCAAGCAACGCAGTCAACTACCGCCGCAGGATCGACCTCTGCACCCAGCGCAAACGGGCAGCACGGCTCGAACGGTCAAGGCGGCACCGACGACCGCATCTTCGCATCGCCTCTGGCACGCAAAGTCGCGGCAGAGCGCGGCGTCGATCTCTCGTCGCTCACAGGTTCTGGTCCTGGCGGTCGGATCGTCCAGAAGGACGTTGAGGGCGCGCCAGTTGGCGGCAGCGCCAGATCAGGCGGCGCGGCTTCAGGCGGCGGCCAGCGTGGCTCATCGCGAACGCACGAACCAGCCCACGTCACCGCGGCCTTTGGCGGTGCAACGCTCTCGACTCGAACAGTGCCACTCTCCAACATGCGGGCCACCATCGCCAAGAGACTGGTCCAGAGCAAGGCCTCGATCCCCCATTATCAGGTCACGGTCACGGTCCGGATGGACTCGCTGCTCAGCCTGCGTTCGCAACTCAACTCGCAACTCGCAGCGCAGCGAGTCAAACTCAGCATCAACGACTTTCTTGTTCGTGCCTGCGCACTCGCGATGCACCAGCACCCGTACATCAACGCTCGCTGGAACGAGTCGGGCGGAAAGGCCTCGCTCGAGTTTGTGGGCGACGTAAACATCGGTGTGGCCATCGCGCTCCCTGTCAACGAGGCTGGTGCGGGCGGCGGGCTGGTGGTGGCCACGCTCCGCCACGCCGATCAGATGGGCCTTCGACAGATCTCCGACCAGACTCGGAAGTTGGGCGAGAAGGCTCGGAACAAGGGCCTGAGCGTCGAGGAAATGGCCGATTCAACCTTCACCATCTCCAACCTCGGCATGTTCGGCGTTGAACACTTCACCGCGATCATCAACCCTCCAAACGCCGCGATCCTCGCTGTGGGCGCAGCCGTCGAGCGGCCAGTGGTCAATACGGACCCCGAGACCGGCGTGAAAGAACTGACCATCGGCCATGAGATGCAGATGACCATGTCCAGCGATCATCGAGTGATTGATGGGGCACTCGCCGCGCAGTATCTGGCGACGGTCAAGACCATGCTCGAGGCCCCGGCGACGCTGCTCGTTTAGACCTAGTCCGTTCTGAGTTTCAAGACCGATCGCGGCTTGGCCCTTCGCGGCCGATCCGCTTACGATCGGTTCGCATGTCTTCAACCCCCCCCACTCCCCCCATTCCCGTCATTCCGACCCCGCCCCGTCCTCCATCCGGCGAGTCGTTCCGGCCAGAGCCAACCGACGCCGCATCGGCAGACGGTGCGAACAGCGCTGCGGTGCCGAGTGCAGAACTGCCCAAGGCATACCGGCCCGTAGACCATGAGACTCGGATCATCGAGCGCTGGGACGCGGCCAAGGCCTTTCACGCCGATCCCGCTCGCGTGCTCAGCGGCGAGGCCAAGCCCTTCTGCATTTTCATCCCGCCGCCAAACGTGACCGCCGCGCTGCATCTGGGCCACGCGCTCAACAACACGCTTCAAGACGTGCTGGCCCGCGCCCACCGCATGATGGGCGACGAGACGCTGTGGATGCCAGGAACCGACCACGCGGGAATCGCCACGCAGGCAGTGGTCGAGAAGCGTGTGATGAAGGAAGAGGGCAAGCGACGCAACGACTTCACGCGTGAGGCGTTCATCGCCAAGATTCAGGACTTCAAGAACGAGTACGAGGCAACGATCACGGCCCAGTTGAAGGAGATGGGCTGCTCGTGCGATTGGGACCGGCAGCGGTTCACGATGGACGAGCAGTGCGCTGCAGCGGTACGAGAGGCCTTCTTCCTCCTCTTCCGCGATGGACTGATCTACCGCGGCAAGCGGCTGGTGAACTGGGACCCGGCGCTGCAGACCGCCGTCGCCGACGACGAGTGCTACGACGAAGAGCTCGACGGTCAGTTCTACTACCTGCGGTATCCGCTGGTGCACGCGGGGAGCGCGGACCCGGCCCTGAAGCCCAGCGACGGCTCGGTCAGGGGCAGCGTGGACCCGATGCCCGTGACATGGGACGAACTCGCCGCACGCGGCTATCCCGGTGCAAGCGAGCACGATGGCGAGCAGGAAGCGTGGCTCACGGTCGCAACGACCCGGCCCGAAACGTACCTAGGCGATACGGCAGTGGCGATCAATCCGCATGATCCCCGGGCCAAAGCGCTGCGCGGATTGTTCGTCGAACTGCCGCTCATCGGCCGGGTGATCCCGGTGATCGAGGACGCGTACGTCGTGCTGCCGGAGCGGTACGCACGGACCGAAGAGGAACGCAACGACCCAAAGGCGGCGATGGCGACGGGCTTCCTGAAGGTCACGCCCGCGCACGACCCCAACGACTACGAGATCGGCCAGCGGCACAGCCTGCCGATGGTCAACATGATGTCGCCCGACGGCAAGGTGAGCGACAGCCACGGCATGGACTCGATCGGCGATGCGCACATGCTCGTCGGCAAGCCCATGGCCGAAGCACGCAAGCTGGTGATCAAAGAGTTCGAGGCCCGCGGGCTGTTCGAGGGGGCCAAGCCACACCGGCACAGCGTGAAGCACAGCGACCGGAGCAAGGCGGTCATCGAGCCGTACCTGAGCGACCAGTGGTACGTGAAGGTGACCGATGAGAGAATGGCGGGGAGCGCGAACGCCGCGCTGGTGGAAAGCCAGAAATCAGCAAATCAGCAAAGCAGCAAAGCAGCGAATGCCGGTGAAGCCGGCGACGGTTCGCTGAGCTTCCACCCGCCGCGGTACGCCAAGACGTACGAGCAGTGGCACACCAACATCCGCGACTGGTGCATCTCGCGGCAGTTGTGGTGGGGACATCGGATTCCGGTGTGGACTCTGATCGCACGCGAGGGGTACACCCACAATCAACTCGCAGATTTCGTTGCCAAGGCCGTCTGGGACTACCTCGTGGCATCTGGGCTTCAAGAGGTTGAGAGTGGAATGTCCGTCGAGATGGCGGATATCACCATGCACTCAAGCGATTGTGCCTTCGTGCTTTGTGCTCGCACTCCACTCGCAGCAAGCACTTTGGATGGATTGGATTCATTGCTAAAGCAACGCACGGGTCCGGCGTCGCACACAATCGAGTTTCCCAGCAAGGGCAAGGCGAATGCGTTCCTTCAAGAGCGATTCGCTGCCTGCGTACAAGACCCCGACGTCCTCGACACCTGGTTCTCCTCTGCGCTCTGGCCGCTCTCCACGCTCGGCTGGCCCGATCCCAATGCGTTCAATACCGAGTCGAACAAGGGCCTGCTCGAAGCATTCAACCCGTCAAGCGTGCTCTGCACCGCCCGCGAGATCATCACGCTCTGGGTCAGCCGGATGGTGATGTTCAACCGGTACTTCACGGGCGAAGCTCAGGGCCGCGGCAACGTCCCCTTCCGCGACGTGTTCATCCACGCGATGATCCAGGACGGTGAAGGCCGCAAGATGTCC
>JBGSRG010000424.1:0-10521 GCA_041737685.1 Phycisphaerales bacterium
GGACCCGTCGAGCCTGATCGCGCTGAAGCGAACGATCCGTTTGCTTCGGGCCGAGCGGCGGACCTACCAAACGCCAATGGCTCCAGGCATCGACTTCGCGCCACACTTGCACACCTTCAGCCGCCAAGGCGCGAAGACGACTCGAACATCTGCCAACTTGACGCGACAAGCCTGCGAGCGCTCGAGGTGCTTCAAACGATCCGGGCGGGCGGCGGAAGCGCCGGCGCACGGCAGTCCGCGGCCTCTCGCGCTGGCAGGGGCGAGAACGAACTCGACGGATCGCTGGCGGGCATCTTCGCCACAACGAAGTCCTTTGCGGGCTGTCGAACGCCGATGGGCAAGAGGCTGCTTCGAGATTGGCTTTGCCGACCATCGGGCGATCGAGGCGTGATTGAGGCTCGACAGCGCTGCGTCACCACGCTGGTCGAGGATCGTCGCACGGCGGGGGCCCTTGACGAGGCGCTTGGCAGCATCCATGATGTGGCCCGAATCGCGGCACGGGTGGCGCTCGGGCGTGCCACGCCGCGGGATCTGGTTGGGCTTGGCCGCTCGGTCGGCAAGGTCAAAGCGGTCGCGTCGGTGCTGGAAGGGGCACCCGCGTTCGCAGCGCACTTGGTTCGCCTCAGAGAAACGGCCGCCGAACTCGCGCCGCTGAGCCAGACGATCGGCTCGGTGTGCGTGGAGTCGCCGCCGGCACACCTGCGCGAAGGCGGATTGGTGCGCGACGGTGTTGATGCGGCGCTGGACGAATCTCGTCGCATGCAGCGTGATGCGGCGGGTTGGATGGCGGAGTATCAGACCGCGCTGATCGCCCAGCATGACTTGCCCAATCTCAAGGTTGGCTACAACCGTGTGTTTGGGTATTACATCGAACTTCCCGCCGCGCAATCAAAGCGAGCGCCGGAGATGTTTACTCGCAAGCAGACTCTCAAGAGCGCCGAGCGCTACGTGACGCCAGAGTTGCGAGAGTTTGAGCACAAGGTGACTACGGCCGAGGCCCGTTCGCTCGAGCGCGAGCAAGCGATCTATGCCGAACTGTGCCAGAGCGCGGCGGCGCGGATCGGGCCGATCAACGCCTTTGCCGATGCCGCGGCGGAGGTGGATGTGCTGCGCTGCTTTGCCGACAAAGCAGCCCGGCGCGGCTGGTTCTGTCCCGAGATGGTCGATGAGCCGGTGCTGCGGATTGTGCAGGGCCGGCATCCGGTGCTGGACGAACTGCTGGAGAGCAACTTTGTGCCCAACGACGCGGCGCTTGGCTGTCGCGACGATGACGCCGCCGATCGCCGCGCTGCGACGCCCCAACTTCGGAGGGACGAAGACGGTACTGACGAGTTGGGTTCGACGGCAAAGTTCTTGCGTGGTCCATCGCTGGCGCTCATCACCGGGCCGAACATGGCGGGCAAGAGCACGTTCATTCGGCAGACGGCGTTGCTGGTGCTGCTGGCCCACGCCGGCAGTTACTTGCCAGCGCAGAGCGCCATCGTGGGACTGACGGATCGCATCTTCACGCGGGTGGGTGCTGATGACGCGCTGCACGCGGGGCAGAGCACGTTTATGGTCGAGATGACCGAGACGGCGAGGATTCTGAATCACGCCTCGGATCGATCGCTGATCGTGCTGGACGAGATTGGACGCGGCACAAGCACGCTCGACGGGCTGAGCCTGGCGTGGGCCATCGCCGAGACGCTCGCCAAGAGCGAAGTCAAAGCGAGCGGACCGCGCACGCTCTTTGCCACGCACTACCACGAACTGACCGAGTTGGAAGAGATTTTGCCTGGGCGCGTCAGAAACCTGCACGTCTCGGTGCGCGAGTGGGGAGACGAGATTGTGTTTCTGCATCGGATACT
Organism: Phycisphaerales bacterium; assembly: GCA_041737685.1. Taxonomy (GTDB): domain Bacteria; phylum Planctomycetota; class Phycisphaerae; order Phycisphaerales; family UBA1924; genus JAHBK01. The sequence continues at coordinate 1,848 of JBGSRG010000424.1, forward strand.
GGCGGGCCGGACCGATCGGAGTTTTGGCATTCACGTTGCGAAACTGGCGGGCATGCCCGCGGCCACCGTCGCGAGAGCCAAGCAGGTGCTCGAATCCCTGACGGTGCAGCACGGGCTGGGGAGCGCGGGTGTTCCGAGTGGAGGAGCCACTCACGCGGACGCAAGCGCTGGCAAACGAGCGGCACGCGGCGGGCTTGGCGCAGCGCTCAATGGTGCAGCATCGACGCACGAGAGTGACGAAGGACAGTTGTCTCTCTTTACGCGATACGTCGCGCACCCAGCGGTCGATGCGCTGGCGGAGATCAAACTTGACGACCTCTCGCCGATGCAGGCGTTCGATGCTCTGCGTCGGCTGAAGGACGCCGTAGCCCACGAACGCACAACTTGAGGTTGGATTCATGATTGGTCGGAATCGCGGGCGGTCGCTGCTATCCGCTTTTATGGAGCGATAAATTGAGCAGTGCATGATGTGAACGGCCTGGCACCCCCACTATCGGTGGTGAGGTTCCCAAGCGCTTCAGCCAAGCATGAAACCCGCGCAGCGCACACAACGTATGGGCTCTCAGGTCGTGCGGCAGAGTCTGTGACGCCTGATCGTGGGAAGGACTGAAAGACGGAGTGGACTTAGCGAAAGTTTCGTCGTCGGTCTCGATAACAACGGCATTTGATTTGTGCTTGGACGGCACGAAGTGCTCTTGCCGCGCGTCGAGCCGGCACACCAAACCCGTCCGAGATTGCTCGGTGCCGACGACTCTGAGCCGATGGTTGGTTTCGCTGCGGTGTCACACGATCCACGGCACGTCGAGATTGTTGACGCTGCGGCGCTTTGCTTTGGTCGCCCGTGGGTAGCGTTCGTTCGACGCTTACCTACAACGCCCGCCCGGTCACCCTCCGGGCGGGTTTTTTTCGTTTTATGACGTTTGCTCAGACGATCGCGGCGGGTGTTGGAGCGGGCGCCGCCAAGTGGCGAGGCACGTATCGCAGTTCACCAGGGCGCGGTCTGCCAGTGTCTCGGACGACTGAATGCTCGCCTCGTGGGGTTCGGGCAGTTCGCTGCCGCACGCAGCGCAGATGCCGTGGCGTGCGAGCATTCGCGCGAGAACGTAGTGGCTCAGCGTGAAAGGCCCGAAGCAAAGCAGGTAGACGACAAGCGATACCGGAATCGCGACGATGATGGGACCGGGCGAAAGCAACTCGCTGGTTTCGTTCGCTTGCGACGCTGCGAACGCGGTCAAGGCAACGACAATCGCCGCTGATGTCCAACGGAGAGGCCGAGAGTTTCGCTCGCATTCTCGCCTGGCGACATCGAGGCGCGCGGCGATGGTCGGGCGGTCCTTGCGGGCGCGTCGGTGCAGGCGGATGTGATCGATGATGGGCTGGACGTTGCCCACCGCGTCTTTGACGGGGTTGACTGAGACCCACACGTTGCTGTCGATGGGATACTTGTTGAAAGGGACGAACTTCGATCCTTCGAACGGGACGGTGCGGACCGTGCGTGCGGTGGCCCAGGTGGCCCCACACTCTGAGCAGACTCGGAAGCCGTTGGGATCGGGGTTGGTGTCAGCAAGGTTGTATCCGCAGCAGGGGCAGATTCCCTCGCGGAGGATCGCGGAGGCCGTCAGCGGCGCGTGGACGCTCTTTGTCAGTCTGCCCGAGATTATGGAAATGGCGACGATGACGCCGAAGGCCACGGCGAGCCACACCCAAACCGGCAGAGCTGGCAAGAGACGATCGAACGCAACGACGACCGAGACGATTACGGCGATGCCGAAGATCGCCGTGAGCGCGTCGAGGCCGATCTTTCGGGCTCCACCGGAAGTACGAGAGATGACCTTGAGGCGGGCGGTGAGAACGTGGAGCCGCGGGTCTTGGGCGGGCCACTCGCCGCCGCCCTCGGCATGCATGACGGTCACGGGCTTACCGGCGTCGTCGTTCATCGAGCATCAAGCCTATGGCATCGCTGAGATTCAGCGCACCCGCTCGTACGTTCGGAACCAGCATGCGAACTCGTCGCCCGCTCCGCTGTTTGCGGGCGTGAATCGCTCCGCTAGCAAACGCCAACCGTGGCCGGCTCGTTCGGCGGGATCGTGCGACCAGAATCGCTGGCGAGACGGAGCTTGCTCGCTGGGCTTGGCATCGCAAAGGAAGCGTGTCTCGCCATCGGGATCGGCCTGAACGTCGGTGATTTCGAACCTGTCCACCAGATCATCTTCGAGTGCCGATCGATAGATCTCGCCGCCGCCACCGATGATGATGGGCGTGCCGGGCACCGGTGGCGGTTGGCAGTCGGCCAGTTCGATCGCCTGTTGGAGCGAATGTGCGAGGGCAACGAGCGGGGGAGTGGAGTTGGGCGCTCGCGAAGGCGAGACGCCTGTACCGCCTGTGCTCGATCCATGCACCGGCGAGACGCCTGTGCCGCTTCGCGAAACGATGATGTTCAGTCGATTGGGCAACCCGGCCGCAGCACCCTCGCGGGCCAGCGACTCGAAGGTCTTTCGACCCATGATGACGGCCGCGCCGTTGGTGAGCGACTTGAAGTGTCGCAGATCTGAGCGGATGCGCCAGACGAGACCTTCGCCGCTGCCGATCACGCCGTTGCGGGCTACTGCGACGACGATGGTGACTGGGCGGTTGGTCATGGGTGTCGGATGCCTTTGAAAGGCTTGTCATCCTGATCGTGATCAGGCCGACGGATACTGGTCCTTCCCACGGGTCTGCATTCACAGGCGGATGCGCTTCGGCTCAGTCAACGCCCTGTGCGGCGAGCCAGCGCTCGGCGTCCAACGCCGCCTGGCACCCCATGCCCGCGGCGGTCACGGCCTGGCGATAGTGCGCATCCGAAACATCGCCCGCGCCGAACACGCCGGGGATGTTCGTGAAACTGTCTCGACGCTTGAGCGCGAGGTATCCGGCCTCATCAAACTCCAGTCCCGAGTCTTTGATAAACTTTGTCGCCGGCGTGTGGCCGATGGCAACAAAGAGCCCGCGGACTGGCAGCGTTGAGCGCTCTTTGGTGACGCTGTCTTCGAGCAGAACGCCATCAATGTGGTCCTTGCCGAGCACGTCTACGACGACCTTGTTCCAAAGCACCTTGGCGTTCGGTCGGCCCAAGAAGCGTTCCTGCATCACCTTGCTGGCGCGTAGCGTGTCGCGACGGTGGATGACATAGACCATCGAGCCGAACTTGGTGAGATAAGTGGCCTCTTCCATGGCGGTGTCGCCGCCGCCCACCACGGCGAGGGGCTGGTCGCGGAATGGCGGCAGGGCACCATCGCAGACGGCGCACGCCGACACGCCGCCGCCGGATGTGGCCAATCGCATTTCGTTGGGAAGGCCAATCCAGTTGGCTGTTGCGCCAGTGGCGATGATGACCGCGTGAGCCTTGACGAGTTGACCCCCCGCGGTGTACAGCGTGTGGGGAACTTTGACAGGGTCTTTGGAGAACTCGCAGCGGAGGATGTCTTCCATATGCACGACGGTGCCGAACCGCTCGGCTTGCTGCTGAAAGAGTGCCATCATCTCCGGCCCCATCACACCCTTAGGAAAGCCGGGATAGTTCTCGACCTCGGTGGTCAGCATCAGTTGTCCGCCGGGCAGAATCGGCCCCGGATCTTGCTTGGGAACGCCCATGTAGACGACCGGGTCCAGGCGGGCACGGGCGGCGTAGATCGCGGCTGTCCAGCCAGCGGGTCCGGAACCGATGATAACGATTTTGTGGGTGTCGGGCATGAGCGGAGCGGTACTCGGGCGTGGTTGAACTTGCTGACAAAGAGGTGAACGTGGTTTGGATTCTGAGCCGAGCGCGAGCGTGACACGCCGCTTTGCCTGATCAGTTCAGCGTGCCCAGATCGATCAGGCGCTGGCGGTAGAGACTGAGTGCTGGCGGCCAGAGCAGGTAATCGCCCGGCACGCCGGGCCGGCCCTGCGTTGCGTTCCGCGCCGACTGCCGGATGTTGTCTGGACCAACGCTGTAGAGAATGACTGCGCCAGCTTCGACGGGCACCTCGAAGTTGGGGTAAGGGTCGGGCGGGAAGAGCCGAACGGTGTAGCCGACCTCGCTGCCCTGCGAGTTCTTGGGAGTGTCACGCCCAACGATTAGGTATTGGATGTCTTGCTTTCGCTGGCTGTAGGGGTCAAGGTCGATCGACTTGATGATCGCGGGGCGCAGCGAGTTGAGCGCGGGCGGCACGGAGCGCTGGCTGAGCAGATAGGCATAGGCACCCATCGACATGCGCGTGCCGGCGAGTTCGGCTCGCAGGCGTTGACGCTGCCGGAAGAGTTGCTCGTAGCCGCCGAGGTTGAGGTCAAGGAGCGCGAACTTCGAGCGCGAAGCAACCTTGAGCAAGTAGTCAGACTTCGTCTGCATGACGGGGTCGAAGTTTGGCAGGTCCCAGCGCTTGATCCAGTCCTGCGAGATGGCCGTGAGCGTCTTATCGGTGTCGGCATAGTCAGCGTGTCCATCGGCGACAGACTGCCAATAGGCGGATGCGCTGAAGAGCCGCAGTGGACGGTCGAGCGAACTGAGCCGGGCCATGACGGTTGAGAACGCCGCATCGTCAACGCCCGCTCCCCGCCGCATCACGCGGTTGAGCAGTTGCCGCCGACCGATCAGATCCGCCTCGGGCAAACGCAACCGGTCGAGCGAGACATACTCGCTGGGGTCAAGCCGCTGCAACTGATCCCGTAGAACGGTCCAACTGAGTTTGTGTGGATCAAGCAACCGGTCTTGGTACATCACGTCTCGAACGCGGGCCAGACCCAGAAACATCGAGTCAACAGCCCACAGGGTTTCCTTCAAGAATGGACGATCGGCGAACTGTCGGCAAAAGAGCACCCAATCAACCAGCAGAGCTACGGCATCATCGGGCTTGCCCGACTTCGAGAGCCGCGACGCCTCGACATGCACCAGCACCGCCATTGACTCCATTGCGTTGAGATAGCCGTGCCGAGCGCCGGCCAAAGTCGGCGTCTCGCCGAGTTCGGTGTACATCTCTGAAGCGACCATATCCAGATCAACGCCTTCGACTCCGTAAGGCTGAGCGAAGGCGAAGGCGCGTCGATAGTTCGTCTCCTTGACCAGACCAGGAATCGCCGCGAGGACCGCACGGCAAGGCTCCTGCATCGCCCAAGCCTCGCACGCCGACCACTGCGGCCCTTGGGAACCGAGCAGCGCTGCACGCTCCTGATTCTGCATCACCGCCGGAGGCTGGGGCAACTTTGCCAACAGCGGCAGCAGCACTTGGTCGCTGCGCCGATCGGTCGGCACGGTCGTGAGTGAGCGATTCACCTGATTGATAAAGTCGTCGGCTCGAGTTGGCACTGCCAGCAACAAGAACACCGCGGCGGCAAAGACCAGGCCGACGATCAAACCACCACTTCGGCATCGATCCCAAATCATGACGCGTTCCTCAGCAGGCAGCACTCGACAGTGCGGTCAGCGACCCATGGGCACGGTGCCCGGTCGTCCTTCACTCCGCATGGTAGCGTGAGGGGCTGCGAGAGCCGCAAGGACCGTGAGAGCCGCGAACGCGGCGAAGGCGGCCGCCGGGGCCGCCAGAACGCAACAAGCGTTCCTTTCGGAACGCTCGGTTGCACGCGAGAGAGAGTTTGTTGGACGGGCGGGGTTGCCCGGGAGGGGTCGGTCAGGCTGTCTATGTGCCGATCTGTCTATCTGCCTATCTGTCCATACGGGTGGGTCTGGCCCCGGTCCGGCCGATCAGCCCGCGATCTTGCGGCGGGGTTCGGGTTGTTGCTCCGGGTTTGCTTCTGCTTGCTCGTCCTCGTCCCAGCCGGGGCCGTTGCGGAAGAAGCGGCTTGGTTGCTCGTCATTGATCTGCGCGTTGAGTTTGGTTAGTGCCTCGTCGGCGATCTGCCGCACCCGCTCTCGCGAGATGCCGATCTCTGCGGCGATCTGCTTAAGGGTCAGCGGCTCCTGGCCGTCAAGACCGAAGCGCAGACGCAGAATCCGAGCCTCGCGTTCGTCGATCGCGTCGAGCAAGCGTCGGATGGTCTTGAGTTCGTCGTCTCGGAAGACGCACTCGTCGGGCGCTGGTTCGCGCTCATCGGCGAGCAAGTCGCCGAGATTCATGGCCTCGCCATTTTCATCAACCGGAGCCTGCGCAGGCACGCGGAAGGCCTTGACCGCACGCTTGATGATGCGAATCTTCTTCAGCGGGAGCTGCATCTCGTCGGCGAGTTCCTGCATGCCCGGCGGGCGACCGAGCAGCCGCTCGAGTTTCTGGCTCGACTGCTTCCAGCGTGCGATGAGTTCGACCATGTACGCCGGGACGTGGATGGGCTGCACGGCGTTGATCAGCGCTCGCTTGATGGCCTGTTTGATCCACCAACTGGCGTAGGTGCTGAAGCGGGCACCCTGTGCCGGATCAAACCCCTCTACTGCTCGCAGCAAACCGACGTTGCCCTCTTCGATAAGATCCTGAAGATTGAGCCCCCGATTGGAGTAGTTCTTGGCAATCGACACGACGAGCCTGAGATTGGCCCGGATCATTCGCTCGCGCGATCGCGGGCAGTTGTCGTTGATGATTCGCCAGCCGAGTTCCTTCTCTTGCTCGGCGTTCAACAGGGGCGTCTCGTTGATCTGGCGGAGATACAACTGGAGCCCGGATTGAATCTCGGTCCGGGCAGAAGCGCCCGAACCGCGATCCTTGGAGCCTGATGCCCCTCGATCCGAACCTTCACGACTTGACTTAACGTCTCGCACGCTGTTGGACCCCTCTAGGCGAGTTTCGGAGCGAACATACCATCCGCCTGTCCCGCAAGGACATCCCGCAGAAACGTTCGCCCAAGCACACCGATCGGTTGCATCGACCAACGATCGGAAAGGCTTGATGACTCCCCTGTTTCTGGCAGACGATGGGGGCGCTGGGGTTGACACCGGCCCGCAGGAAGCGGCATTATCGGACGTGGGATCATCGCACTCAACGTCCGCTCATCGTGGCCAGAACCACGGTCGATGGGTACCGTAAGACTGATTGCCTGACGCACGGCTTGGCTGGCGCAGGCTGGCTGTTTGCGATTCGGTTGGGTTGAGAGCACGGTCACCATTGGGGTGTCCGCTCGCAGTTTGATTTGGTTTTTGAGAACTCTACCGGCGTGGCCGACAAATCCGCAAATCCCCCACCTCCTCCTCCCCCTCCCCCACCACCTCCACCGCCGCCGGGGTCGGGGTCGGGGTCGTCGCCGCCGCCTGAGTCTGGTTCGCCTTCGCCGGAGGATTCGGCTTCGACCAAGCCGAACGCTGCGGAGATGGGAGCGAGTAATCCCGCCGCCGATGACTCGGCACCGAACGATTTGACCAAGTTTCTCGCCCATTGGCCGTACGAGGCGGGCAAGATCAACGTGCGCCTGGTCTCGGGCCACGACGGAGAGCCGAGAATCCAGTTGCGGCTTGATCTGGGCGTGCTGCAGATGCGTGTGAGCGGCAGGCCCGACGGCACACGGCCCAACGGCTACGAATCGATGCTCGAGTATCAAGAGACTCGGCTGGACGAGCAAGTAGTCTCGCGCGGTTCTGCCGCTGACTTTGTGCTCAGCGAGGACGAGTGTCGAGAACTGCGCGAAGAGGCGCTGCAGTTTTATCACCGCTACGTCTGTTTGATGGTGCTCGAAGACTTTGAGGGCGTTGTGCGCGACACGACCCGCAACATCCGGGTGCTCGATCTGTGCGCCAAGTACGCTGAGACTGAGTCTGACCGATCGGTGCTTGAACAGGTGCGGCCGTACATCCTGATGATGCGGACGCGAGCGCTCGCGTCGCAGGCGATGGCCGACAACGAGCCGAAGGCCGCGATGCACGCGATCAACGAGGGCCTGAACGCGCTTCGCGACTACTACGCCGACAACGAACTGCTGGGCACGTTCGACCAATCGACCGAAGTTCGGGTGCTCAAGGGCATGAAGGACGCGCTGACACCGAAACTACCGGTAAGTCAGAAGGCCGAACTGAGACAGCGGCTGCAGGCGGCGCTCACGCAGGAAAACTACGAACTCGCCGCGATCCTTCGCGACGAACTCAAGATTCTAAAGGATTGAAGCGACCCTTGATCCGCGCCATCACCTGCTTGGCCATGTCCTGCGCCGTGACCACTTCCTCGATCGTCACGTAATCGGCGCCCAACTCTGTCGCCGCGATGGCCTTGCTCAGATAACTGGTTCGCGCGGCGATGAACACGTGCGGTGCGATGGCCCGCACCGCCTGGCACGCCCGCAGCGCAGCCTCGTCGTCTGGAATCGTCAGCACTACGGCCTCGGCGGTGTCAATGCCCGCCTCGCGAAGCACGTCCGGGTTGGCAACGTCTCCGTACACGGTCTTGCGACCCAGTGACCGCTGCTTTCGCACCGTGGCGGAGTTGAGTTCGATGACGCTGAAGGGAATCCCTGACGCGGCGAAGTGCTCGGCCAGATTCCGTCCAACAACACCGAACCCGGCGATGATGACGTGGCGCGTGTCGATGACCGGGCTGGCGACACCGTGCTCAGCATGCTGCCCATCGTGGCCTGGGGCGCCGGAATGCGAGTTCGGCACAGGCGCGTGGGCACCACTGTTCGACAACCCAGCACCCGCTCCAGCCTGTCTGCGGATCCACGGCGGGGGTTGCACACCGCGGAGCCGGGGCGTCACACGTTCGGCCAGTTGGTACCACGGCGTGGCAAC